>CAKZLT010000302.1 GCA_937127195.1 uncultured Saprospiraceae bacterium | reverse complement strand
ATCCAAACGGAAAGTATGGACAAATTCAAAGTGCTTCACCATGAGTTATTGGAACGTGGCGTTTATTTTGGGCCTTCGGGGTACGAAGTTGGTTTCATATCAGGTGCGCACACCGAAGCTGATTTGGAAGAAGCTGCAACTAAAATGAAGGAAGCATTAGATATTGTTTTTAAATAATGAAATCAGTTGCGGGTTGTCAGTTGCGGGTTGGCTACCGCTGTTTGTTTGGGCTAATAGCGGTAGCCAACCCGCAACTGGCAATTCGCAACCCGACAACTCATTTTATATTCCATAATTTTTTGATAGAAATGATGATAAAAAAAGCGATTTTCCTATTTTTTATGCTCTTCTCGATTACGCTTCAAGCCGAAGATACAGAAGTACTTTTTACGGAAGGAAACAAAGCTTACGAAGCTAATAATTACGAATTGGCGATTGAAAAATACGAAGCCGTTCTGATTGAAAAACAAGAATCTGCACAGCTATTTTTTAATTTAGCAAATGCTTATTATAAAAATAATCAACTAGGAAAAGCCATACTAAATTACGAACGTGCCAAGATTTTAAAGCCTAATTTAATAGATTTAGCAGAGAATTTGGCAATTGCAGAAAATCGAAAAAAAGATAATATTCCGCCTGTTCCACCTTTCTTTTTGGCTACTTTTTGGCAAGGATTTTATCAATTGGCATCCTCAGCCGTTTGGAGTGTTCTAGGAATTTTGATGTTATTTGCTAGCGTTGGCGGTGTTGCTCTTTTTTTATTAAAAAATACTACAAAAGAAAAGAAAAGAGGATTAATCGTTACTGGAATTGGTCTTTTATTGAGTGTTTTATTTCTATCACTAGGAAATAGTCGCTACCAATATATGACTAATCAAGAGGTTGCAGTGATTACAACCGCAGCAGTCGATTTCAAAGACGGAGCGGATGAAGATAGTAATACAACGCAACCTTTGCACGAAGGAACAATCATTCAATTGATAGAGAATATCGGAGATTGGTATAAAGTCAGGTTAGCAAATGGAGAAGTTGGTTGGCTACAAAAAGAGGTTTTTGAAATGATTTAGCCATTTTTTCTTTCTATTCAGAAGCGAGAAGCGAGATAAGGCGTGAAGCCGTTACAAGTCGCTATAACATCCCGCTTCTCGTAGCCCGTAGGGCGGTCTCATTTCTCGCTTCTAAATAGTTACCATTTTTTATAAAAAAAATAAAAGAAATCAAAAGCAACAACGAATAGGATTATGACAAAAGAAAAAATATTTGTTACTGGTGCAACGGGTTTTTTAGGTTCTTATTTGACTCGAAATTTGGTCAATCAAGGCTTTCAAGTTAGAGCATTGAGGCGTTCGACGAGTCGAATGGATTTGATAGCTGATGTTCAAGACCAAATAGAATGGATTGAAGGAGATATTTTGGATATTCCTGTTCTGGAAGATGCGATGGAAGGTATTGATAAAGTATATCATGGTGCTGCTATGGTGTCTTATGATCCGCGCGACCACAAGCAAATGATGAAAGTCAATGTCGAAGGAACGGCGAATATCGTGAATGTCGCGCTATATCGTCAAGTCAAAAAATTGGGTTATGTTAGTTCTATCGCAGCAGTTGGTAGAAGTGCCGAAACTCACATTGTGAGCGAAGCGACTAAATGGGAAAACAGCAAAATCAACACGAAATACGCGATTAGTAAGCACCAAGCAGAACAGGAAGTTTGGCGCGGAACGGTCGAAGGATTGCCTGCCGTAATCATTAATCCGACGATTATTATTGGTGCTGGTTTTTGGAATGAAACGTCTTGTAAGTTATTTCAGCGCGTTGATGAAGGCTTGAAATATTATACTTCTGGTGCTACAGGATTCGTAGATGTGCGTGATACGGCACATATTTTAGTTCAATTGATGGAAAGCGATATTGAGAACGAACGTTATATTCTTAATGGACAAAATAAATCTTATTTTGATTTTTTTGAAAAAGTAGCTAAAGCACTTCAACAGCCTACTCCAACAACAGAAGCTACGCCTTTTATGAAAGAAATGGTTTGGAGAGCGGAATGGCTTCGCGCCAAAATTACGGGTAAAAAACCTTTGATAACTAAAGAAACGGCTCGAACTTCTTCACACCGATACGAATATTTGAATGATAAAATTGTCAAGGAATTGGAATATCAATTTCGACCTATTGACCTATCGATTCAAGAAACGGCAGCGAGTTATTTGAATTCCAAGAAGAAAGGTCAAGAGTTTGGCATTTTAACATAATTTTAGTTTTTTTTGGGGTTTTAGGCGTCGGACGCTTGGGAAGCGTCCGACGCCTTTTATACCCAAAAGGAGGTTTAAAATATTTTTTTTAAAAAACCAACGTTTTTAAAACTTCATCTAGCCTTTCCACATAATTACGATGACGTTTTTTGGCTGGCGCATGAAGAAAAGCATCTATAAATACGACTTGTTTGCTATTCGGATTATAAACCATATAACTCAAAAATGCACCGCCCATATAATCATTAACCATTTTCCAAAGTCCACGCGCTTCAATGGCATAATTACCATTGATAGTTGTTGTTTTGAAAACAGGCAGCGGACGATTGTCCAATTCTGTGGTCATATAAGCTCCTTTTACATTAGAAGTAATATATTTTTTTCCCAGTTCATTTCTGACCTTGATAAGATTTTCGGTTGTAACTTCTGACTCGTTATCATAATCCATTACGTGAACCAAAATATTATAACTTAGCTCTCTAAAGTCGTGACGTAACCAAGCCGTTTGCTCATCAATCACTTTTGCACTAGCTATTCTAAACCCCTTAGGAACTTTAAGCGTAACGCCAAGTCTTTCGTTAAGGTCGATAATCGCTTCTCTATTTTGTCCGCCAGCATAAGCACTCGCTCTCGAATTAATAGCATCTATTTTGTATATTTCCTCAATGATTTTGGGGCTTGCCTCATTAATAGCATCGGGTAATTCTGCCAAAGTCGGTGCAAAAAGATAAAAAACGCGTTGCCCTTGTGACCAAACACTCTTACGCATCGCATAACGAAAGTTTGTATTATTTCTCGCCTTGTTGACATTTTCTTGACCTAACGCTTGTTTTATAATCCGAGAACTTTGGTCATTTTGGTCTAATGCACCAATAAACACAATACTTCGACGATGCTTCAAATATCCTAAAAAATCAGCAGGCTTCACGAAGTCTAAGTCCAAAACAGGCTCTTGATTCGGCACAACTAAGTACGGAGCAGCCAGATTATAATCTATGCTATCATAAACCACCGTTTCATTTAGGCTTTCGTCCATGACAACCATTGCCTGATAAGCATTACCAATAGATGCAGGCAAGGCATCCAGATTCATTCTTTTACGTTGCTTTTTTGAGCAACCTGTTGTTAGTATAATTCCTACTATTGCAATAAGTATCCAATTAATTTTCATGTTTTATTTTTCTTCTTTTTATTAATGCGCTGTTTTTCTTCAAATCAAAAGTAAAAAGTAAATATCAGAAACAACCAAAAGCAACTACTTTTTTAAAATCAGAATTTATAAACCTTTGTTGTTTTAAAACTAAACCTTATCGAACCGAAGAGTAATTAACTTTCAATCTTCCAGATTTTCGGAGTGCTGTCTTTACGTCAGAAACGATTCCCATTGTTACTTTCTTATCTACCCGAAGCGAAGCAATTGCCCGACTTCTATCCAATTCTGTTTTACTATTATTACAAGCATAAACAAAAGCAGCAATATCATCTACCTCAGAGATTTGGTTATTCAATTGAACTCGTGCAGAGCGACCATAATAATTCTGATATTTGGGCATCGGTTCACCTATATAAATATGGTCAACGAGCGATTTATTTTCCAGTTTTTCGACTTCCGTCGCTTGCGGAACGGATACATTGACCATCAACTCTTGTTCTCTCATCACGGTTACAACCATAAAAAAGAACAATAGCATAAAAATAATATCTGGCAAAGAAGCCGTTGATATTTCTGGGCGATTTCCGCTTTTTTTCTTTATAAATTTCATCTGTTGGTTATTTTATTACTATAATTAATTCAATTAGGAAACTCGACTTCTGTGATGATTTTTGGGAAGTTATTCCAAATAGAGCGTTTTTCGTTTTGGTTTAAATGCTTGTAATGATAGCCAAAACGCTCGAAAGCTACTTCTTCCCAAATCTCGTGATACGCGCCGATTACCTCATTCATTGTGGTTAAGTATTCGTTATAAGGGGTTTCTTTTTTATAATAAAAATAAACAATCGCTCTATCAGGCTTTTCAGAAAGTGCTTCTACCCTGTTTGGATTAATGATAAATTCCTTTGAAATTTTTCTTAATCTAGTTATAGGTATATTTTTTTTATTGATAAAAAGTTGCCCTTTTTCATCTAGATTAACCCTTAGTATGTTTCTTTCTTTTATACCAAAATGACAACCTATATCACAATTATAAGGTGGAAGTTTAGCTTTAATACCTTGTTCTGGTGTTTTAGAAGCCGTAACCAAAAAGAAAATTAAGACCAAAAAAGCAATATCAGCAAAGCTAGAAGTATTGAATTGAGACTTTTGCTGGCGACGACTTCCTCTTTGTTTATTTCTCATAATTCTTGTTTTAATAAATTGATGCATCGCCATAACAATTAATAGGTTCAGCTTCCGAAATAACTAAAGGAAAGTCTTTTGTGATTAACTTTTGCTGTTTTCTTTCTAAATCTTCATAATTGAAACCGAATCGTGCTTGAGCTTCTGTATTCCAAATTGTGTTATATGCCGCTTTCAATTCATTATAAACGTCAATGTAAGTCTCGTAAGAAGTGCCTCTGTCATTTTGCAAAGAAATAATGGCACTTTTAGGGCTTCTTGCCAAATTTGCGGATTGATTCGGATTGGTGATGAATTCAATAAT
>CAKZLT010000301.1 GCA_937127195.1 uncultured Saprospiraceae bacterium | reverse complement strand
CATATTTTTCATAAGCAGTGGTAAATACAACTAGAGGGCGTTTAGTAAGTGTTTTTAAGAAGTCAACGCCCGAAATTTGTGGCATTTGAATATCTAAAAACATCAAATCAATGGTAGTAGCTTGCAAAAATCCACTAGCTTCTATTGGATTTTTGCAAGTTGCTACTAATTCCAAATAAGGAATTCGTTCGATATAAGTTTGTAATAATTTACGTGCCAAAGCTTCGTCATCAACGACAAGACATTTTATTTTTTTCATTACAATTGTTTAAAACTAGAATGCTATAAAATCCCTAATGTAGCCAATTTCGCTACAAAATTACTTTTGTAAGTACGAGAAACAGGAACTTTAGAGCCATCTTGCATCAATAGGTAACTTTCGCCTTTGTAGTATTTCTTCAAGTAGTTCATATTCACTAAATGCGAACTATGAACGCGGCAAAAATAATTATGCTGTTGTAATTGCTCTTCAAACTTTTTAAGGTTTTTAGTTGCTAAGATATTTTTACTTCCATCAATGTAGAACCAAGTGTAAAAACCATTGGCTTCGCAGCGAACAATATGGTCAACAGGTGCAAATTCGATTCCGTCTGACATGGTGATTCCTATCAAATTGATGTTAGAAATCATCTTTTTGAGTTGCAGATTGCTTGATTTTTTGTTGATTGCTATTTCTGCTTTTGTTACTGCTGCTATCAATTCATCAATGTCAATTGGTTTGAGCAGATAGTCTAGAGCGTGCAATTTGATAGCTTCGACGGCATATTGATTCCAAGCAGTCACGAAAATAACTTCAAATGGATAATCATCAAACTTTTTGAGTAAATCTAAACCTGTTTCGGGCTGCATTTGAATATCTAAAAAGAGTAAATCAGGTGATAATGAAGAAATCAATTTATAACCATCTTCGGCATTATCTGCTTCACCAACAATATTTACTTTCGGGCAATATTCTTCTAATATTGCTTTGATTACTTCTCTGCTGTCTTGTTCGTCATCTATAATTAATGCGTTCATTTGTGTTTTTTTTTATGTGTTGTTAGGTAATATTCATCCCTTTGAGACTTGATTTTTTGATTAAGAATTACGTTTTTAATTTTCTAGCTTTCCACTCTGATTAGTCAAAACAGCGGTAGCAAAAACTAGCAAGTAATATAAACATTGACCCTTGTGCCACCTTGTTCGTCAGGCAATATATCATCTTCTATAACTACATTAACCTTGATATTCTCAGTCATATTAAGATATTTAACGCGTTCTTCTGATATTTTCATGCCCAAACCTTTGTAAGAACCTGCTGATTGTTGCTTAATTGCTTGTGCTTTTGTGCGACCGATTCCATCATCTTCAACAATACAGCGAACGCTTTCGCCGTCTTGTTGAACTTTAAATTTCAATAAGCCTTTGCCTTCTTTATAAACCAAACCATGGTTAATGGCATTTTCTACAAAAACCTGTAAAAGCATCGAAGGAATTGGAATTTCTCCCGTTTTGACGATAGGAGAAATTTCATATTCTACTTCAAATTTATCCTTGAATCGGAGCTGTTCCATTTCAATATATAGCTTCAAAAGCTCAATTTCCTTATTGAGAGGAATATAGGTTTCTTTGCTAGCTTCCAAAAATTGTCGCATCAATCTAGCAAATTTAACCAAGTACTTATTAGCCGTTTTATTATCTTTTTTAAGAATAAGCATTTGAATAGAAGTCAGTGCATTATAAGCAAAATGAGGATTCATTTGAGCTTGAAGCGTTTCTAACTTACTCTTTGCCAATTCATTATTAATACGTTCAACTTCAGCGTGTTCTTCTGCGACTTTGAGTTGTAAATCAGCCGTTTTTTGTTGAATGAGAGCTTTTTCCTGTTCTCTTTTTTGGATGTTTTGAATGCGCTTTTGTACAAAAAAATAAATCAACCCAGCCAAAGTCAGTAAAATCAATCCGCGAAACCAAAGGGTTTCCCAATAAGGAGGACGAACCACAAAAGTCATTGTTCGTTCTTCACTTGCACGCCCTTCTACATCAATTGCCTTAATATGAAAAGTATAACGATTCGGTGACAATCCACGATAACTCAATTCGGTCAATTCGGTTTGCTGCCAAGTTCTATCTACACCATCCATTTTGTGGAGATAGGTGATTTTTTTATTTGATTTAATAGAAATACCAACATATTGAATGGAAATATTATTCTCCTTATAGTTGAGCCTTAGTATTTTTTCAGGTGCAGTTACTTTATTATTAACGATAATATTGGTGAAATAGATAGGTGGAATAGCTTTATTTCGACTCAATTGGATTTTATCCATAATCGTAAAACCACGATTTGTACCAATATAAATATTGGATTGGTCAGAATATAAAGTGTTCGTTTCTTTGGTTGGAAGCCCATCAGCGACTTGATATGGACGAGTTTGATAGGTTTCGTTTTTGTATTCAATACTCTTTACACCATTATTCGTTGCAGCCCAAATAGTTTTTGTTTCATCCAAAACGATACGTTCTACAATATCTCGCTCTGTATTATTGAGTAATTCAAAATTACCATTTTTATAATGAAAAATACCAAAACCATCCGTTCCGACCCAAAGGTCATTATTCGCGCCTTTTATAATTTGATTGGTCGGATGAGATGATAAACTTTCGCTTTTGGTTACAGTATTTTTATTTTGTTTGAAAATGCCTTTTGAAGTACCAATCCAAATTTCATTGTTATAAATGACTACGGATTTAGCCGCTTTTTTAGAAATTAAGGTCATTTTAAAAGCCTTTTCATTATTTAACTCTAACTCCCAAACACCAGATTCGCTGGCTAAATATAAATGATTTTCATCCAAAAACAAATCATTAACACCTTGCAAGTTACCACTAATAAAGAAGTTTTTACTGTTTTTTTCAATCAAACAATTCGGCGGATTACAGTTAGAAATTGCTAAGCCAGAAGTAATTCCAAAGCCAAACATTGCCATTTGGAAGTTCTCTCTACTCAAAATATGCAACCCTTGGCGACTACCAATATAAAGGTATTCATCATCTGCCAATAAGGCTTTCATTTTTCGGGTATTCGCCAAAGGAAAAAGACTCGGATAATCCTCTCCATTAGCTATAAAATACAAATCTCCATTCTCTGTACCAACAAATAGATTACCTTGTTTGTCCTTCGTGAGCGCGGTGACGAAAGGATCATCTAACCCATTTTTGATATTGAAAGTCTTAGAAAGTTGAGCATTAGCAGTCAATAGATACAAACCTTCATCGAGCGTGTTGAACCACCAATTATTCTCTTTGTCTTTGAATGCTCCTTGTAATTTGAAGTTCCCTTGATGGCGGTATTCCGTTTCAAGTTGTCCTTTTTTATTAAAAAAACGAACGTCACGGCGCGAAATCAAATGCGGTGCGTGCTGTTCTGAGATAGATAATCCCGAAAAAAGTTGAATAGGCGTTAAGGTATCTTTATAAAAATAAAGCTGCTCTTCGGTCTCAAAATACACTCGATCATCAGACCATTGAAAAATCCGACTATCCAAAATTTCGCTACTATCTAAAGGTATTTGAATTGCTTTTTGAATATCGCCATTAGGATAGAGTCGTGCGTCTTCATCATAAAACCATTTGAGACCAGCTTTATCAATACCCAAAAAATCCCATGATTTATTAGGTGTTTTGTAAGGTTTTAAAGTTTCATTTTTATAAATAAATAAACCTTGTTCGGTATCAATCCAAATTTCATCTTCCCATTCGTGAATGCCTTTTTCTTTGATTTCAATCGCTTCATCAGGAGAAGAAACAGTAACAATTTTATTATTTTGAATGAAAGCAATAGCGTTTCCATCGCCGATGAGCCATATTCTATTAGATTGGTCAATGTATATTTCGCGAATATTATTGGAAGGCAATCCGTCTTTTACGGTATAATTAGCGAATTGATAACCATCATATTGACTGACTCCTTTGTCGGTAGCTAGCCAAATATAACCTAATTGATCTTGATTGATTTGATGAATGGTCAATGACGGCAGGCCTTCCTCCACCGTAAAATGTCGGTAAAGT
>CAKZLT010000300.1 GCA_937127195.1 uncultured Saprospiraceae bacterium | reverse complement strand
CCTCAAAGCAAAATCCTTTGCTAGAAAAGCGGTTACTCTTGATCCTAATAATGCGTGGTACAGTGTTTTTTATGCTGAAATCCTATCTAAAGATGCCGATTTTGGGCAAGCAGCAGAAATTTATAAAAATTTAGTAGCAAAGTATCCAAGTAATGAAAAATACTATTTCGAATGGGCGTATATGTTTGTAAGAGCCAATAAGCCATCAGAAGCCATCAAAGTCTATAATCAACTAGAGTCTAAAATAGGCGTAGATGAGCGTATTACTAGACGCAAATATTCTCTTTATTTGGCACAAGGAAAAACAAAAAAAGCAGAAAATGAACTTATTCAATTGACTAAAGCTTTCCCTTATGAAGTCGAATATCTTCAATTGTTAGCAGAATTTTATAATCAAAATGACAAAGAAAATAAAGCAAAGGGCGTTTTTAAGGAAATTTTAAAATTAGATAAAAATGACCCCGTTGCTAACTTAGCTTTAGCCGAAACCTTCAAGGCAGGTAACGACGAAGGACGTTATTTGAATTCGATAAAAGAGGTTTTCAAAAATCCAGAGGTTAATATTGACCTTAAGATTCAAGAATTAATCCCATACATTGGTAAAATGGGCGAGTATAAAAACAAAAACAATATTCGGAATCAGTTATTTGACCTCGGAGAAACATTAACTATAATTCATCCAAATGAAGCAAAAGCCTTTTCTGTTTATGGCGATTTACTATATCATGCCGACGAAAATGAACGCGCTTTGGAGGTTTACAAAAGCACTTTAGAGCGAGACAATAGTGTTTTTGTGGTTTGGGAACAGGTTTTTTATCTTTTAAAAGATATGAACCGTGGCGACGAATTATATAAAATGACCGAAGATGCAATGGATATTTTTCCTAATCAAGCGATTGTTTTTTATATGAATGCCGTAGCTAGTTCTTTAAAAAAGAAACATAAAAACGCCATTGATGGACTAGAACAGTCGTTAATGATGGCAGGAAGAGATAAATCATTGAAGGTTCAGATTTACTCACAATTGGGAATTCAGTATGATTATTTAAAAGATTCTAAAAAGTCGAATGAAGCTTTTGATATGGCGTTAAGCATCAATCCGCGTGATGTTGCGACCCTAAATAGTTATAGTTATGCACTTTGTGAGCGAGGAACGGACTTAGAAAAGGCACGTCAGATGTCTAGTAACGCCAATCAACTCGTAACTAATAATGGCGAATATCAAAGAACTTATGGGTTCATTTTATTTAAATTAGAAGATTATAAAGCTGCCGAACGTTGGTTTAAAAAAGCTTTAGATAATGGTGAAAAAGAAAATCCCGTAACGTTGGAACGTTATGGTGATACCTTATATAAATTAAATAAAGTAAATAAAGCGGTCGAATATTGGCAAAAAGCACAATCAAAAGGCAGTCAATCAAGCATTTTAAATAAAAAAATAACAGATAGAAAACTCTATGAACAATAAAAAAGGAATAAAAAATTGGAATGGTTTAATATTGATTTTTTTGGTTGGAATGCTCGGTATGACTTCTTGCAAAAGTACCACAGCGGTACAAACAGATGGTTCTGTTCAAACAAAACCAGCTCGTTTTCTTTTGAAAAAAATGGAAACAAACGCCCTTGATTTTGAATGGTTTAATGGAAAAGCGAAAATTAAATATGTCGATATGACTCAAAATCGCTCCATCAAAGCTTCTATTCGCATTCAGAAAGGCAAGCAAATTTGGATGTCTTTTTCTTTATTCGGATTTGAAGGCGCAAGAGTCAAAATTACGCCAGATTCGGTTTTTGTTATCAATAGAATCAATAAAGAATATACGGCAAAGTCATTGAGTTATTTGGAGCAACAATTCAAATTACCAGCGAGTTATCCACTTGTCGAAGCTCTTTTGGTCGGAAATCCAGCAACAATAAAAGGTAGTGAATATACCGTAGCTATTAAAAATAATCAGTATTTGTTGAATACAAAAACTCCAGCAGATGCCACTTATATCCTTAATGGTCTGACTTATCAGTTGGCCAGATTGATAATTAAAGACGAACAACAACAGAAAGTTGATATTGAATTTAAAGAATATGAAGCGACTGAAGACGGTCGTCAATTTTCGTATCTTCGTGATATAATCATTTCAAGCCCCAAAAGAGGGAACGCTTCTACATCAATAAACTATACGAAAGTTCAATTCGATGTAGAAAAACAAATGAATTTTAAAATTCCGAATGGATATAAAGTTGTTGATTAATTAAGAATTAGTAATTATCAATTAATAATTCTTTTATGGCGTGAAGCTATTTAAAAAAAATCGTCTGATGTTTTTGAAACGTTGGACGATTAAATATTTTTAACCAAAACAGCGGTAGCAAATTATTAATTGTTAATTACAAAAAAATGGCTTGGATAAAAAAATACACTTTACGCGCTTTTCTAATGATAGGCATTATTGCTTTTTCAGTGTCTTTGTCTGGGCAGATGAAAAAAGACTTAGAAAATCGTAGAAAAAAGTTAGTCAAAGACATAAAAGAAACTCAAGCCTTACTTAAAAGCATTCAAAAAAATAAATCTTCTACATTAGATGAATACCAAACCATCAAAGCCGAAGTTGATAAACGCACCGAGTTAATCAACACAATCAAAAAGGAAATTGAAGATTCTGAACTTCAAATCACCTCAACACAAGATAGTATTACCATTCTTAAAAGTAACCTAACAAGATATAAAGGCGATTATGCCAACATGATGCGACACGCTTACAGGCATCGCAATGCCAACAAACGCCTTTTATTTATCCTTTCTGCGGCTGGTTTTAATGATGCGATGCGTCGTTGGCAATACTTTGTGCGTTATGATTTTCAACGTAAAAAACAAATCACTTTAGTTGGTGAAACGCAAAATAAACTCAATCAAAACATAGTCGGACTTCAAAAAACTAAAGAAAACAAAGAAACATTATTGGTTGAAAATGAAGAAACAGGTGATCTTTCTTGGATTGATGACATCATTGAAGCAAATCTAGATCCTGCTTTAATGCAATTTGCCGATAAGCCTATTTCAGTAGAGGTTACTGATGAATAGAGTATTGAGAATAACTCTATACACCCTTTTTTTTGCTTCCATATTTAACCTCACATCCTCCTTGACAGCGGGCCCCTACATCACGAGTGACCTAGGAGGAAGCCACATACTCTCCCCCTACACTGTTTCTTTCTCCA
>CAKZLT010000299.1 GCA_937127195.1 uncultured Saprospiraceae bacterium | reverse complement strand
ACCAACTTCCTACGTATCTATACATATGTACGTTGCTCTATATTGTATATTATGTATGAACAATATATTAAATAATAAATGCAGTCATATTAGGATATATATCATACATCTACATACCCAAAATTTTATATAAACAAATTTGCATTCTTATTTATAGCAAAAAGAGAGGAATATAAACTAAGAAACAATAAGTAACCTAATAAAGAAACACGGTGTGATTGTCAAATCCCTCTTCATCCCTGTGCCTCTTGAACAACACATATTTGTCCTTTATTTAAAACTGGGTTATGTTTGGACATGTTTTAACTCCACATTTAAACTGTTCTCTACAGATTAGGATTCATCAACTTCTCCTGGTTGGTCCGATACTTTGAGTTTTAAAATTAGAGTTTCCCATTAAATTATAAATAAATCTTATTTATTTAATTAACAGTGTTAGATAAATGTCTGACAGTAAAAGTACATTTGCCTTCTTAAATGTACTGGAGTAAAAGTATAAAGTACTATGAAATGGAAATACTCAAGTGAAGTACAAGTATCTACCAAGTGTATTTAAAAATACAGGTGTCGGAATCAGTGGCTGCGGACATTTTCTTTAACCTTTCCTGTCATCCACCCTGTAAAATGTGTGGAATTTGTTAGATTAAGTCTTGGTGTCAAGACTTATCTTTAATCACAACGCAACTAAAAATGCATTTACCAGGGCGTTTGCCTTAACCAATGCACATTAATCCACTCAAATTCAATTAAACTGCCCCTGAGAAATCAACAAAATGTTTAAAAAATTTTTTACAAAGGAAAAGAAAGAAGACCTTGACAAAGGTTTGGAAAAAACGAAGAGTAATTTTTTCGGTAAAATAGCTCGTGCAGTTGCTGGTAAAGATACGGTAGATGAGGAAGTCTTAGATCAATTGGAAGAAGTGTTAATTACTTCTGATGTTGGTTTGGATACAACTATCAAAATTATCGAACGTATAGAAGCACGCGTAGCTCAAGACAAATATGTCAATACCAAAGAATTAAATGAGATTTTACGCGATGAAATCGTTCAACTTCTAGCCGAAAATAACTCTGAAGATGTAAAAGATTTCACCTTTGACGATTCTAAAAAACCTTATATATTGTTAGTTGTCGGTGTAAATGGCGTTGGAAAAACGACAACAATCGGTAAGATAGCACATCAGTTTCAATCGCAAGGCAAGAAAGTTATTTTGGGAGCAGGAGATACTTTTCGAGCTGCTGCTGTTGACCAATTAGAAATATGGGCCAATCGTGTAGGTTGTGGTTTTCATAGTAAAGGAATGAATACTGACCCTGCTGCGGTTGCTTACGAAACAGTTGATATTGCGGTCAAAGAAGGTTACGATATTGCCATTATAGATACGGCAGGTCGTTTGCACACAAAGATTAATTTGATGCGAGAATTGACCAAAATCAAACGCTCTATTGACAAAAGATTAGCTGATGCACCACATGAAGTCCTTCTAGTGTTAGATGCTTCTACTGGTCAAAATGCGATTAATCAAGCCAAGCATTTCACTAATGCTACTGATGTTTCTTCTTTGGCTTTAACCAAACTAGACGGTACAGCTAAAGGTGGTGTGGCTATTGGAATTTCGGAGCAATTCAAAATTCCTATCAAGTATATAGGAGTTGGTGAAGGTATTAATCACCTTCAAATATTCAATAAACGAGCTTTTGTTGATTCGTTTTTTGAAAAATAAGGTAGAAGCGAGAGGCGAGACCGCCTTTCGGGCTACGAGAAGCGAGATATAGCGTGAAGCCTTATATGTTATATATTGACCAACAAATAAAGAGTCGAATGCCTTGAAGGCGTCCGACTCTTTGTCATTTATAACCATCAGCAAAGTGTCTGTCAACCTATCGCTGCACCATTCCCATAGGCATATTTCCATCATATTTCCCTTTTATCAAAGGCGTTTGTCGGTCGCCCGTATAAGCTTGAACATTCACAAAGATGAAATGATACAACTCCGTAATTTTCACAATTCCATTTTGGTCATAATCCGCCTCTCCTTTCAATCCTCTAATCAAAAAATGGCTGAAAATGCCTTGACGTAAACCACTCGACTCTAGTGATTTCTCTTCTGCTTTTGATGATAATAATAAAACTGTACTGCTTTCTATATTATCAAACGTTTCATAATAAGTCTCAATAATACTTGATGCACTCATCGCGCTTCTAGCTGCAAAAGCATCTAAACTCCCCGAATGACAAGCATCAGCAATACAAACCTTGAATTTAGCGGGGCTACTTTCCATTAACTTTGTTACATCTTCATGAGAAATTTGATTATTGAAGCCATCAAAGTCATAGGGAATAAAAGAACCTTTCAGACCATGACCAGAAAAATAAAACAGCACCATGTCATTACTATCCGCTTTAGAAAACACATCATGCATGGCAGTCAATATATTACGTTTTTTTGCCTCTTCATCAATCAATATTGAAATTTGCTCTTCTGGCAACGCTCCTCCTTCTGGGCTTTTCAAAAACATAGCCACTCGATACGCATCATCATCTGTATAGCTTAGCGTTCTCATGTGATTATACTTTGCAACGCCAACTACTACTGCCCAAATTTTGACTTCAGGGTCAAAATTTTCATGTTGTGTCACTACTTTCGATAAGCTATCAGCCACTTGATCTCTTACCTCCAAAATAGCTCCATTCGACCATACACCACCAATGACCTTACCACTAGCAAAATACATGACTCCTTCGCCATCAAACAAGTTTTTATTCCAACCGCCAATGTATTTATCTCCATTTGTATAAAGGCAAGTTCCTTCTCCATCAAACATTCCATCCTCAAAAGTGCCTATATATTTACTTCCATCAGTTGCCACATATATACCTTCTCCATTAAAGCAATCTCCATTCAAACAGCCAATCTTTCCACGAGCATTTTCAACACCAACATACTCACCTCCTTGCCAAATACCATGTAATGAATCTCCAGTCACTAAGTACTTCGTTCCAATTCCATGCATATAGTTTTCCTTCCAATTACCTGTATAGTGTTCCCCATTAGCTAACCAATATTCACCAAAACCATTTTTTCTACTATCTTGAAAATCGCCTTTATACTTACTTCCATCTGCATAGACATAAGTTCCTTCTCCTTCTGTACAATCACCTGCAATACATCCATTTTGCACTTCTTCACTTTCATCTGAGTCATTTCCATTCAACAAATGCCCCTTTCTCCATTCTCCTTTTTGGGTTCTTCCATCAGGGTAAGTCATAATTCCCTTTCCCTCTTGATAGCGATTCGCCCATTGTCCAGAATACCTTTTACCATCTGAATAATATAAAGTACCAACTCCGTGTATTTCTCCATTTTCAAAAGTACCAACATATCTTGCACCACTCTTAAATAAGTAAGTTCCCTTACCATCTAAGCAGTCACCTGAAATACATTGAGCTTGAATAAATTGAATTCCTAAAAAAATAAGAATAATAATTGCCTTTACTTTTTTCATAGTATTGTTAGTTAACTCCTGAAAATTGATTTGACAGGTTAGCTATTTTTATCATAAACAACAAAAAGTTCACTATCTCTTATGATTAGTGAAGAAAAATAAATAACTAGCACCATTCTACTTTTTCTTTGTTCTATTTAAAAGCACTAAAAAAATGA
>CAKZLT010000298.1 GCA_937127195.1 uncultured Saprospiraceae bacterium | reverse complement strand
CGCAACATTCACCATCTAAAAATGAGATGCTAATACCAATTCTAAAACAATATTGATGTTTTGCGTAACATGAGTTAGTTACTGGATGCTAGTCGCTAGTATCCAGTAACTAAAAAACTAGAACCCCAAATATATTAACTGCCCCATTTTTGCAAAAGCCGATTATGAAACGACCTAAAAAGAAAAAAACTAGCCTGAGTTTACCCAAAGACTTACTTTGGAAAGGCATTATAGAAGAATTATTTGAAGATGCGTTGCACTTTTTTTACCCAGAGTTTGTTGAAGAAGTAGATTTTAGTCAACCGTATGAGTTTTTAGACAAAGAACTCCAAAAGTTAACACCCGAAGGACACAGTAAAAACCGTCGAGCGGATATGTTAGCCAAAGTATTTTTAAAAAACGGAGAAGAACAATGGCTATTGATACACATTGAAGTACAAGGTTATCGAGATGATGATTTTCCGCTTCGGATGTACATTTATAATTATAGGAGTTTTGACCGTTTTAATAAAAATGTGGTTGGATTAGCTATTTTGACAGATAACGACGCGACTTTTCGACCGACTTACTACGAGCGTAAGCGTTGGAGTAGTGTCGTTCGATATGATTTTGAAACCTATAAACTGTTAGATTACGAGGAAGCGGACTTTGAAAAATCTAAAAATCCCTTTGCCGCAGTGATGCAAATTGCTCGAAATGCTTTGGATAATGAAGGGCTGAAATCTGACCAAGATTTATTAGATTTGAAACTAAAATTGTTTCGGGAGATGTTAACCAAAGGTCATAAGAAACATATTATCCGAGAAATCGTTAACTTTATAAATCATTATGTCTCTTTTCAAAAGACTGAATTTTATGATAAATTTGAGGAAGAGGTCTTTTTTCTTACTAAAAATGAAACCAATATGACTTTAACAGAATTAATACAAAAAGAGCGGATTAAAGTAGCTAAGGCTGAAGGCATTGAGGAAGGTAAAGTGGAAACTATTTTAAAAGAACGTAGAAAAACGGTGACAAAGCTACTATCAAAAGACTTTTCTGTCGATGATATTATAGAAATGTTAGATTATTCCAAAGAGGAAGTTGAAGCAATTTATTTAGAACTTCAAGTTGAAAAAATGCTAAAAAAAGGGATAGTAAACGATGAAATAATCAAGATGTTAGAGGTGTCAGAAGAATTTATTTCGAAGATAGAAGCATTGATTGAAAAAGAAGATTAAAAGGTATTCTTTATCATAGAAAATGAAGTAAATATGACTTTAACAGAGTTAATACAAAAAGAGCGGATTAAAGTAGCTAAGGCGGAAGGAATTGAGGAAGGTAAAGTGGAAACTATTTTAAAAGAACGTAGAAAAACGGTGACAAAGCTACTATCAAAAGGCTTTTCTGTCGATGAAATCATAGAAATATTAGATTATTCCAAAGAGGAAGTTGAAGCAATATACTTAGAATTTCAAGTTGAAAGAATGCTAAAAAAAGGTATAGCAAAAGATGAAATAATCAAGATATTAGAGGTTTCAGAAGAATTTATTTCAGAAATAGAAGCTATCAAAAAAGAAGAATGAAAGAAGAGTTCTTTGGTTATTACAATCAAAGAACTCTTTTTTTACACCAGTTTAACCCTTTTTTCAATATCATAACCTAACAAATGATTATGATAATATAAAAGCAATTTCAAATCTTGTGTCAAATAATTATCCGTTTTTTTATCTTTAAAAAGAGGCTTTCGGTCATGGTAACCACCTAAGTTTTGTAAGCCATTTTTTATAAGATTTTCAACTGATCCACCAACATTTGGAGAAACCTTGATTTTTCCTTCTTTTTCTAAAGTAAAAATAACCTTTTGGACAGCTTCTACCGCTTTGTGAAATTCAGCTTTTTCAAAAATGGCTTCTTTTGATGAAATTCTTAAAAGCTCATAAATATCTAATTCAGGGTGTCGATTTTTAAAGATATTGAATGCTGTAAACGCGACAACATGACTTGATAATGCGATGTTTTCGCTATAAAAACGCTCAACAACTCGTTCTGCTAAAATTTTAGTGTATTCAGATTCTCTCTGTAAATCTGCTCCAATACGACCACCAGATAGAAAATAATCCTTTGTATCAATCGGATTTCCGTGCTTATCAATACTATGACCATTTTCATCCACAAAATTACCTAAGACATCCAATGGTTTTCCAAACGAAAGAACTATCTCGGAACTTTGCCTAAAAAATCGCCAAATAAACTGCAATATCTTAAAATTACTACGATACTCATCCTTTGCATAATATTGTTCCTTCCCTGTTTTTTTGAGATGTTGTTCTATCAAACTTTTAGCTTCTAACACAAAATGATACCCCAAAAGTAATGGAACAACATATATTTTTTCATCGCTTCCTTTTTCGTATAACCTGCGTTGAGCTTCTATAACTGTACTCATTAAGCCCAGTTTGAGCCTGTTTTCTACTTGCCCAGAGCGAGAACGAGTACCGCCAGGAAAAAACAAACTATGAACGCCTCGTTCCATAGAAAGGTTAGAATAACCTTTGAGTGTTTCTATGTAAATTTTGCTTTTTTTGCGCCTATCTAACCGATACGCACCTAGTCGATTCATAAAAAAAGCAACTGCGCCAGAGTTAAATAAATTTAATCCTGCGCCATAAGAGAAAGCTGGCAAACCAACAAAATCTAAAGAAAGCCCAATGAGAATGGAGTCTAAATTACTGAAATGTGTTGGCACAAAAACGATTGTTCCTTTGTCAAGTAATCCACGAATATGTTCGACTTCTCCAACTGTTTGGATGCGTTCTTGTAGCTTGTGTCGCATCTGAAAAACATTATTAAAAACGTTTTTAGCAGAAGCCGCATTTAGTAAAATAGTAAAGGAAGTCGTCAGTACACGACGAGCAAACCAATACGTTTTTATATTAAAATGCCCCGCAATTTCATTCGCATATTGTTTAATAATACGCTCTAGCAACTCATCGTTCCAATTGGTCAAATCGACTTTTGAACTATCCAAAGGCTGTTTGAGCATATCTTTTCGGATTTGCTTCCAAAATTTCTTCTCACTAGCAGGGTCAAGTCGCCACGGTTCTTCTTTCATCCGTTTTTGCTCCAAATACATGGTTCGCTCAATCTCTGCTCCAATTTCGCCTTTTGTCAATAAGTGAATTCTTTTTTTACAAAATGCCGTTAATTGCTCAATAAAAGCCTCTTTGTCTTTCGTTAATTCGACAATCGGCCAATCATTTAGGTCAGGAATAACAAAGGGGTATTGTTCTTTTTTATATTTTAATGACATATTTTTATTTGGTTCTTCAACAAAATTTATCTTGTCTGTAAGAGGTAAATAATAGTTTGACTAATTAAAAACGAATATACTCATGGCTACTTTCATTTTTTGTAGCTTTTTGTCAATTTTCAAAAACTTTCAAAAACTTTCAAAAACTTTCAAAACAGCTTTTGTTGTTCTGGAATAGGATAACTATTGCCATCATAATCTACGGAAGCTTCATTCATAGCTTCTCCCGAACAGCCCATTTCATCACCTGAGTTAGTACAATCTTTTTTGACTAATAGTAGAGTGAAAATGTCGGCTTCATTCATTGGACGAAAAGCATAACTTTGACAAAAACATTGCTTGTTTTTTTCTTCTAAGACAGCTCCAAAGTTATCAAAATACGTCGGAATTCTGGCAATTTCTTTGACTTCTCCACCCAAATATCCAATAATACTAGTCGTCTCGAATGTTGCACCTTGACCTGTAAAAGCTCCTGCCACTTCAATTCCTATATTATTTCGACCTATTTGAAAGGCATTTCCGATAACTCCAACATCTCCAAAACTACCACCGCCACCGACTTTTGACCAAAAATCAGTCATCACCCAATCTTGACCACTCAACTGCAAAAGTGCAGCGTCACACCAACCCGATTGCACATGAGCTGCATCTTTACATGAATTTCCAATAATGACTAATGCCTGATTTTTGTCGTTTTCACTGAAGTAATGCGTCATTAATATTTGTTGTTCAAAGCAATTATCAGCATCGCAAGCACAACTAGATTTGTCTGTTGAAGGGAAATATTTTTTCGATAAAATTTTCTTTTGAATAGCTTCTTTAGTTAAAGCTTTCTTAGGTTCAATCTCAAATATAAAGGTTGATATTACTTTATCTGGAGCAATATTCGTGTTATCAGATTCCTCATTTGATTCAGCTTTTTCATTTTGACAAGCCATTAAAAATAAGGGCAAAAAGAGAAGCATTTTCCAAGAATAAGATTTCATTTTCTATTGTTTTATTTATTTTTTTGATGAATTTGGCTTTTGCCAAAACGTTGTTTTTGGAATAATGGTTGTCTGCTTTTTATAAAAAAGAAAAATACCAATATAAATCGTCACAGCCAAAAAAGTCAATCAATTATTACTTTTTGAGGCGTTTAGTGAAGAAAAATAAATAACTAGCACCATTCTACTTTTTCTTTGTTCTATTTAAAAGCACTTAAAAAATGAACC
>CAKZLT010000297.1 GCA_937127195.1 uncultured Saprospiraceae bacterium | reverse complement strand
AAGGCGTTTGTGCGGCTCAAGAAAGCGAAACGGGGGTTACGATTCATTATGTAAATGAACATTATGATGAGGGAAATATTATCTTTCAGGTAAGCTGTGAGCTTACGCCAGAAGATACGGCAGAAGACATTGCCCTCAAAATTAGGACACTAGAACATACGAACTACCCTAATGTCATAGAAGAACTCATCGAAAAATCGTAAATTGGAATAAATCTTGAACTATACATTTATAATAAGTCGTTAAGTCTAAATATTTTCCACTTTATGAGTTTCTTTTATAAAAAAATAACTTCTTCATAAAAATATTTAACCACAACTACTTAATTAATAAGATACAATACCACAATAACTGATAGTTCTTTGATAAAAATAGCTTCTAAATATTAGAGTCTATCAAAGAACAAACAAAAAAGAATAAAAATGAAAAGAGCTATTTTGAGAACCATATTTTTTATTTTATGCTTATCAGGAAGCATTGCACAACTTTCTGGACAAGCTATAGAACCAAACCAAAATGATAGTTGGAAAAAACGACTAAAAGCTGGCGATAAATTAAGAAGCGAAGGCGACTTTTCGAGTGCGGCTTTACACTATCTGAGTGTATTAGTAGAAAAACCAAAGAAAAAAGCGGTTGCATTTAAAGCTGGCGAAACAGCATTCAAAGCACGTCGTTATCAAGATGTGGTGATGGCATTAGAAAATATTAAGGATGAAACTAAAAAATACCCTAAAGCTCGCTTTTATTATGCAATGGGATTAAAAGGAATTGGAAATTATCAAGACGCGGCTACTGAATTTGATGCTTTTTCGGATGCTTATCGAGGAGAAGATTATCAAGAAATGAGTGATTGGGCAACTCGTGAAATGCAAGGTTGTACATTAGCACAAGAAACAGAGCCTTCTGAAAATATTAAAATTTCGTACTTGACTAAAATGGTTAATAGTCCTCGTAAAGAGTTTGCTCCTATTCCTTTCGGTACAGATATTTTGTATTATTCTTCTGATAATAAAATTGCCACCAAAATATATAGAACAGAACGCCTTGATCGTACTTGGAAAGAACCTTTAGAACCTGCTATTTTTGGTGCAATGGAAAAAGAACATTTTTGTGGCGGCTCATTTACGCCTAACAAAATGCGCTTTTACTTCTCGCAATGCGACATTATAGATGGCGAATATCGTTGTGAAATCTATGTGATGCAGCGTGGGCCAGGTTCTTGGTCAAAGCCTCAAAAATTACCTGATTACATTAATAGTGAAGGCTACACAGCTATGGATCCTTATGTTACCGTAGAGAATGGGAAGGAAATCATTTATTTCACTTCGGATCGAGAAGGCTCTTATGGAGGTAAAGATATTTGGTATGCTACTAAAAATTACAATACGGATGATTTGAATTTTGATATTCCAGTTAATTTAGGTGAAAGTATTAATACACCTCAAGATGAAATTTCACCTTTCTTCGTTGGTTCGACTCGCACCTTATATTTCAGTTCTAATGGACATCCAAACCTTGGTGGTTTTGATGTATTCAAAGCCAAAGGAGCTTTGAATAATTGGGCGCAGCCAGAACATCTTGAAGCTCCAATTAACTCTAGTAGTGATGATGCTTATTTGGTGTTGAGAGAAGATTTGAATAGTGGCTTTGTCTCTTCTAATCGTACTTTTGGTGGAGAAAAAACAAATACTGACGACGATGATTTATTCCTTTTTAGCATTGAGGAAGAAGAGGTTGTACTGGAAGGAAAAATACATGAAGATGGAAATTCAGCTAAATTGATTCAAAATGTAATGGTGAGTATTTTTGAAGTGATTAGCGGTAAAGAGTACGCTCTTAATTCCAATATTACACCTGATGGCTATTATCAATTTGTTATTCAACCTGGGAAAGAATACCAAATAAAAACAGAGAAACGAGGATACGAAACGGGGAGTTTTGATATAAATACGACTGATTATGAAGGTCAAAATTCTATCAATATTGACTTGGCAATGGAGAGCCAAAATATAGCTTCTAATAACAGTGACAATAACAATGTAAGAGTAGATGTACCAGGCACAGGAGAACCAGATCTTTCTATTTCTGACAACTCGGAGGTAGATGGAGAAGGTCCTCCTATTCCAGGTTCAAAAACAAGTGATCCTTCTCCAGGAATTCCAGGAGAAGGATCTTCTTCAGGTGAAGAGGAAATTCCAGGAGGTGGAAATGGAAGTTCTGATCCTCCCGTTCCTGGTGGTGGTCGTGATAAATATAAGGTAACAGAAGGAAATCAAGGGACTCGTCCAGAAAGGAAGGTGGTCAAACCAAAGGAAGAAAAGGTTAATAAACCTATTACTTTTGATAATGATAATGATAATGATAATAGTGGAGAAGAAGTAGTAGATAAACCATACGTAAAGCCAGAGCAACCCGATAGAGTAACTGGTGATGAACCAACGACTAATGACTTTCCTAATGCTAGCAATACCATTGGAAAAAAACATATTTCGGCTTTGACCCAAGGTCAAATCGATGATATTGATATATATAATGGTAAGCCTTATTTGAAAGTAGCTGGCGGGTATTTAGAAATTGATAATAAACCAATTATTGATAATGACTTCCCTGGCGTTGAAGTTGGAATTGGTACACATTACAGAATTCAATTGGCGGCTGTAAGTACTTATAAAGCACGAAAATTTGAAACAGCAACTTCTGTCGGAGAGATTGTAAGGGAAACTGCAACATCAAGAGAAGGTAGAGAAGTGACTCGTGTGATGGTCGCTTCATTTCCTAATTTTTCAACAGCAAAGAAAGCTTTACGAGAATTGCGTTCTAAGGGATATGATAGAGCCTTTATTATTCGTTATGAAGATAATCGTCGTGTCGGACGAATGATTAGAGACATAGACTAGTGCTATTGTTCTATAAAATTGATAACCTTACTAAAAACACTTTTACTATAATAATAAAAGTGTTTTTAGTAAGGTTTTTTTGATTCTCTGAAAATCTCATTGTAAAATTCGAAATAATACTAAATTTGAGCGTAGCAAGTAGCCGCAAGATTGTCAAAAAGCCTCAAAAAAAATTGCAATAGTTCTAATCGTTCTAATCAAATCAACTCTATTTCATGTCCAAAAGAAAGCTTCCCATCTTTACAGAACAAAAGGAATTACAAGAACAGATTCAAATTCTCCAGCAGGAACTAGACAGAATCAAAAGAGAAACTCGAAGTTTTGAGGCTTTGCTTCGTTATCATGTCGGTGATTTGATTGTAGAATCTCAAGAATTATTTATTTTATATAAGCAAATCAAAAAAGCAAAAAAAGCAAAGCGATTAGAGCAAAAAAAACGTGGCAAAAACTATAAAGAACCAAAAGAAATACGCATCATTCCTCAGAAGAAAAAAAGCGTTTTGCCTACCGAACAGCAAAAAGAGAAAAAAAGACTATACCGAGAAGCAATGCTGCACGTTCATCCAGATAAATTTTTCAGAAATGAAGAACAAACGGATATTGCGACAGAGGTTACGAGGCAACTTATTGAAATTTATAAAACGGGTACTCTGGAAACCTTACAAGCCTATCATGCTCATATCTTTATGGGAAATACCCATATATTTCTTGATGATTCTGCGTCTGAAGTAAAGGTTTTTTCTAAGAAAAATTATTTAGAGCAAGAAAAAGAACAACTAGAAAAAGCTATTGATTTGGCTAAGAATAATCGTTTTTATAAAATAACAATAGAATATAAAAAACCATTGACTTTCGCGGATGAGTTGAAAGAATATTATGAAGACCGAATTTTTAAATTGAAAAAAAGAACTAGAAAAGGACTTTAGGAATGAATAATACTATGATTTGAGCCATGAGACCATTCTGTGATACCACCTAAGATGGCTAAAAACATAACATTCTTTCAAAAAACAAATATTAAATTTCAATATACAACAAACAAAAGACACAATAACACTTTATAAATAAATCTAATTTGTTTATATTTCCAGTCTATTAGAAGCTATTAAATTATACAAAACAATAATATGTTAAATTACATAAAAGATGTATTAAAAAATATGCCAACAGATTGGCTAAATTTAACTACTCATCGACTAGATATTTATGATGAAAAGCGTGCTAAACTTCAATTTTTAGAACAATTTGAAGCCTTATTTAATGCCAACAACTCTAAATCATCGGCACTAAGCGAACTACCCACAGCTTATGATTATATTCGATTAGGTCATCCAATATCCTCTGTCTTAGAGTGGACAATTGCTAGATTAAACAATCTAGATTCAAAAAATGTAATCAGTTTTTCATCTGCAACAATTCCCATCTTTGCAGTACTAAGAAAAAATTTATTGGATAATAAGAATACTCAAATTACTTACACAGGCGAGCTACCAAGTTCTTTTGATGCTGAAATACTGAGAAGTGTTTATGGATATAAATTTGAGTTAAAGCAAGTTGATAGAATAGATACAGTTTCCGAATTCAATGGAAGTATTCTTTTTATTTCGGAAAAAAATCAAATTGGTCATTTTGATATTCCTTCTAATATTGACTTCTTCGTTAGTATTCAAGCCCATTTGGGGAGTATTTTATTAATAAATGATAAAAAGAACGAAAATTATATTTCAGAAATTCAACATGTTCGACGAAGAGAAACCATAGCAATGACACCAGTCAATTCTCTAGCTGCCTTAAAGACTCTAATAGGAGAATCTTTTGTGGATAAAGCAGATAACGTCGAGGCAAACAAAGCTCTTGTTCTAGCTTCAATTAGTCAAATTACCGATACCGATACAAAAGTACTAGTAGGATCTAGCGGTTTATCTGTTCAGTATGCGATTATGATGGGACTTATTCATGATGCACAAGAACAACATCAAGGAAAAGCTATCAAAATCATCGTTCCTACCAATTGTTATGGTGGAACTAATGATCAAGCAAGAAGGGTTGCAGCTTGTATTGACAATGTTGAAGTCGTCGATTTAGCGGTTGATGGTGATAATGATATGGTTCAAAGTATCGAGACCGTTTTGGCTAAAATGGCACACGAAGATGCTATTCCTTATATCATCGCCGAAATTCCAACTAACCCTAGAGTTGAAGTTCCAGACCTTTTAGAATTAAAAAAGACTCTAAGTAAAGTGCGTCAAACAGCAACTGGAAAAACCGCTATTGACCCCGTTTTTATCTTAGACCAAACGTTTTGTCCCAATATTCATTTCTTAGGTGAAGGTGAAATACTTTCAACAATTAGAACGATTTCGTATGCTAGTGGTTCAAAATTTCCAAGTGGTGGAAAATGTACTGCGGGTTACTGTGTTGGAAACAAAAAGACCGAGTCTTTGATGGAAAAGATAGCCTTACATTTACAAGTTTGTGATAATGAAGCGACCAATCTTCAATATGAGATATTAGCCAAACAATTGCCTTCTATGAAGCAGAGAATTCATGATGCGTATAAAAATACGCGTGAATTTGTAACCTTCATCAAGGGTGCGTTACCCGATGCAAAGATTAACTTTGTTTCAGAAGAATTGGCAAAAGAGGGATTCACGCCATCCGTCTTCTCACTAGACCTTCCGACTCAAGGGGATTCTGCCGAAGAAAAAGAAATTTATAAAAGAGCCTTGAATCATAAATTAATCAATTTGATGATTACCAAAATCCCTAAGGAAAGCAAATACTGCGTCAGCTATGGGCAACTAAAAGGCTGTTATTGGACAATACCAGCAACTTCTACTCAAGGAACAACGAAGGAAGGCGACAAAGATTACATTGCTCGTGTAGCACTTTCTCCTAATATGGATTTAGAACTTCATAAGAAAGTCTTTTTAGATTTTGTTGA
Organism: uncultured Saprospiraceae bacterium; assembly: GCA_937127195.1. Classification (GTDB taxonomy): domain Bacteria; phylum Bacteroidota; class Bacteroidia; order Chitinophagales; family Saprospiraceae; genus CAKZLL01. Next base: position 23,618 of record CAKZLT010000297.1, on the reverse strand, counting down.
AAATATGTAAGATTTGGTTCTTTATGATTTTATGTGGTTTGTCTAAAATTCGCTTTTTCAAAAAAAAAAAGAGAATTAAGCTAACAAAAATTGTTTCATTATACAAGTTCAAAATTGTATTTTTACTGATTATAACATTTTGTAGTGATGGCTCTGAAAGAGTTGGTTTTGGCTATCACTGCAAAGCGTTATAATTAGTATTTTTAATGAAAAGGCTTAAAGAAAAGAAGCTATGAAACTAATTTTCTGGTTAATTGTAGGTTACTTAGGATATAAATTTTGGTGGCAACCCAAAATGCTTCAAGGAGGAAAATCGGAAAAAAACGATTTTACTAGGGAAGAAAACAAAAATCAATCTAACTATGACGATGACTATATTGACTATGAAGAAATTAAAGATTAATTGATTAAGTAATAGTATCGGTACTTTTTGATAAAATATTACTCGACACTATTAACTTGACTGACTACTAAGTATAATGATAGGATTGTAAAACCTGCCTTTGTTTGCCGTTAGGCAGGTTAATAAATGATAAAATAGCTTTTTATAATCAAAGTCTGACATCACTTTTGTCAAACTACTTATTCTTTTTATAATTATTCAAATCTAAAATGCTTTAATCCAATCTACTTCTAAGTTGAATGCGCCAGCTTGTTTGTCCGAAACAATAATTCCCATTAGTTTAATTTCTGACATTTGGAGGTTATCTTTTCCGTAATGACCACCAAATGCAGGTGCAAAATCATTGACTGTAATTGTAATCTCCTCCCAAATTCCTTTTTTTGTCTTAAAACCTACTTGATAACCTGGGTCAGCTACAAAATTACTACTCGAAATATTAAAATAATAAGACTTTCCATCTCCTTTTACACGCAACTTAAATAACTTTACATCTTCCAAATTTACTGCATCCGTTTTACTTCTGATAGAAGCAAAACCACCTTTGTTTTCTAAAGCTACTTTACCCGAAAAAATCAAAGTATTATCTTCCGTAAACCTAAAATTGCCTGTTGAAACGCCACCCATTATATTATCATTCAACGGAAACCACGTTCTACGCTCTTGTAAATCCTGAAAAGTATAAAGCGTTTTGGTCTCTGCACCTGGATCGTCATTAGTCGCTGATACGAGCAAAGGAGTTATCGAAAAACAAAGTAACAATAGATAATGGTAACTAACAGGTGTAGATTTGCTCATGATAATTGAATATATAGGTTGCGAAAATCCTTAAAACGTTAATTTGAGTTAATAGGTTTCTTTTTTTACAATAAAAAAAGAAACATTAACGTTTCCTTCTGATTTTTGACATACAATAAGTGAAGAAAAATAAATTATAAACAGAATCCATATTTTTCCTTAACCAATATCGAAAAATCCCCTCGAATAGTCACTTCTTCTCTTTCATTAATCAAAGTCACCTCTACGGATCCCTCTACCCTTTCACCAATTACTTTTGACCATTTGCTTATTGTCAAATTGCCTGTTTTTATTTCTTGCAATCGTTTTACATTTGAAATATATTGAGCAGACAAATCATCAAAATCCAATAAATTCAATAACGCTACAAAGCCCACTTGACCATTAACACGCGTACCACTAATTCCATTCAAAGGGAATGTACCAATAGAATCAGTATATAAAAATGCGAAAATTAGTTCTCCAAATAATAAATCGGTTTCTTCCTCAATATTTGGAGGAATAATTTCTTTGAAAGAAATTATTGTTCGATTTCCATCACACTGAATGCTTGCTTCTCCAAATTCCGTAGTTACATACCCCGAAATATCACCTTTTACCTTAAAGTTAAAAGTCGTTGCTTTTTCGGTATTTTCATTAGTATTATTTTCACAAGCATTCAACGAAAAGACAGCTATCAGTAAAAAAAAATAAATGTATCGCATAGTTATTTTTTATAAAAAAAGCCGAAGCATTCTAAGAATACTTCGGCTTTTTGAAATTAGAATCAATTATAAATTACTCTTTTTCTTCTTCTGTTGTATTTTCAACAGGTGTTTCAACTTTAGGAGTTGCTTCCTCAGTTGAAGGTGTTTCAACTACGGCTTCAACTTTAGGAGTTGCTTCCTCAGTTGAAGGTGCTTCAACTACGGCTTCAACTACGGCTTCAACTTTAGGAGTTGCTTCCTCGGTTGAAGGTGCTTCAACTACGGCTTCAACGGGTGCTACTGCTACCTTTTCAGTAGCTTTTTGAGCGGCAGCTTTCGCAGCCTTCGCAGCTTTTGCAGCTTTTGCAGCATCAATTTTAGCTTTTCTGCCAGCTTCGGCTTCCAATCTAGCCTTCGTTTTCTCCATTTTATCTTCTAACTCTACCTTTGTTTTATACATTTCATCCAACTTCTTTTGTTTAGATGATACGCGTTCCTCAATCATTTTAAGCTTTGCTTGTCTGATTTGAGTTTCTAATTGACCAGTATAGGCAGAATTGATTTTTTTATTTTGGAATTCCAAGTCATTTCTATCGCGTTTGATAGAAGTTTCCATTTTTTTGATAGCTTCCAAAAGACCATTGTAACGTCTAGTTACTTTGTCTGTTGTGTTGCTTTCAGGGCCAAAACGCTTCTCTTTAACTAACTTGAAAGTCGTATCTAGACGCTTCCAAATTTCGTCGCGTAGGTCGCGAGTAAACTTAGCATTTCTGAATTCTCTTTGTATATCTTTCAGTTCCTCAAAGACATTATATAGATTAAGATTCTTAGCTACTCGCTCTTCTATATCATTTAATCTTTCTGAAAAACGGGCGTGATTAAGCTGTGCCTCCTCTTTGAATTTAGCATCTAAACTGGTACGATGCTCTTTCATTTTAGCGAAAAGTGTGTTCGTACGCTCTTTTAAAGCTGTTGCATGCTCTTTGAATAAATTGCGTTCGCGCATTTGCTCACGGACTTTATCCCAAAAGTTTTTCAAGCCTTCCCATTCCTTGTGATTGTACTCTTCGAGTTTGAGTATGCGTTCTTCGATTTCTTCCAATTCTGACTGGTAAGAAACATTCAACTTAGAAGACAAAACCATGAATTGCCATTCTGTTTGTGCTCTTTGAAGAATTTCGGGTTTATCTACCGTATAACCTTCTGGTAAAAGCGGCTCTGTGATAGAAAGTGTCGATTCTTTCTTGATGAAACCTTCTGGAAATTCAATCTCTTTTCCTTCCTTCCAATCAAATAACAACTTGCTTCCTAGCTCTTCCGTAGCCAATTCTTCCGAAAAAATCGAAGCGTGAACCGTGCTATCGTCGGGAGTTAATTCTAATGCGATTAAACATTTTGCTTCGCTAGCATCTTTTCCCCAAAGTACAATTTTACTTTTCATAATAAACTTCGTGTGTTAAGTACATCATCAGTTCTCAAAAAAAATATTTTTTCAAAAACTATTCAAATTCAAATTAAATTAATTTTCTATCTTAAAAACCTATTGTATGTGTAATATTTTCCTTTTTATAAAAAGAAAGTTCTAATTATTCAATATGCTAAATTACATTTTTATTTTTTATAAAAAAGACGCTTTTAAAACTAGAGCTATTTTTGTAGTTTTTGTAATATTAAAAAGGTATTTTTTTATAAAAAAAATCTATTGATTGACGTTTGATTTGTAATCTTCTACTATTCCTCAATAATAAACTTACCTTTGGCGGCTTAAAAAAAACAATTGTCATCCAATTATAAATGACACAAAATACCATTAATGAATATCTATAAACAAATTGAAACCGAAATTCAAGCTGCCTCCCATATTGTTATTACAGCACACAAATCAGCAGATGGAGACTCTATTGGTTCTTCTTTAGGTTTATTTCATTTTATTGAAAAACTAGGTAAAAAAGCCGTTGTTTGTCACCCAGACAAAGCACCTAACTTTTTATCTTGGTTAGATACCACAGCTATTATTTTGATGTCAGAAGCTCCAGAAGAAGTAACCGCACAAATGAAAAAAGCGGATTTAATTTTCTGTTTAGATTATAATGGGACGAATCGCTTGGGGTCAGATATGCAAGTTTTGTTAGAAGAGGCTACTTGTAAGAAAATCATGATTGACCACCATTTGAATCCTGAAGATTTTCCGACTATCGCTATTTCTGAAACAACAGCCTCTTCTACTTCTCAATTAATCGTAGATTTAATAGAAAAATCTGGACACTTAGACCTGTTAGACGCAAAAATTGGAACGCCATTATATTTAGGCATTTTGACAGATACAGGCAGTTTTAGATTCAACTCTGTAAAACCGCGCACGCATGAAGTTCTAGCTAAACTTTTAGCCGCAGGAGTAGAACATCATTTAATTCATGAACGATTAAATGATACAAATACAGAAAGTCGTTTGCGTCTGCAAGGCTATGCAATGAGTGAGAAATTAGAGATTTTGTATGACTACAATGTTGCTATTATCTCTTTATCTAAAGAAGAATTGGCAAAGTATAATTACCAAAAGGGAGATACCGATAGTTTGGCTAATTTGCTTTTGTCTATAAAAGGGATGAAGGCAGCCATTGTATTTACAGAACGAGATGGTATTATGAAAATTTCTTTCCGTTCCAAAGGCACAGAAAATCCAGTGAACGTATTGGCAAAAGAACATTTTGATGGAGGTGGGCATACAAATGCTGCTGGAGGTATGAGTAACTTAACCGTAGTAGAAACTTTAGAAAAACTAAGAGAAGTAATTCCTCTATTTTTTTAAAAAAAATGTTACTATTTAGCAGTTTCTAGAAAACAAACGCTCGTTTCAGAGTTATAAAAAATAATAAATCAAAAGAGTCAAAGCTACGCCTTTTATAATATATTGTCCCAATATATTATAAAAGGCGTAGCTGCAACAATTTGAGATGCACTCTATACAAAATTACAACTTACTCTGGGCGATATATATTATTAACAGCTCGCATAGCACTACGAAGTGATGGCAAGCCTTCGGTAATTCTACCAGCACCTTTTTTATTAATTTTGAAAGTAACATCCTTTGTTGTCGTAAATAATAAAACAGATGAAAACGATTTTTTAAGGTGTGGTTTTATGACCACTAATGCTTCTTCTAAAGTAAGTTCTTTTTCTATATCTTCGGTATCTACTGACCTATATCGTAATTTAAGTAGGACTTTAAAATCACCTTCCGAATAGACTGGTCTAAGAAATATATTTCTTAAGTTAGGCTTACCAATAGTCTTTGCCATAGTTAGTTTTGCAAAGCTACCTTCTTCTACACTTTCGATTACCTGTTTCCAAAAAAGGTCAAACACATCTTGATAAGGCATAAATTATAGATTGATGAAAAAAATATTTTGTTTTTTTCAAAAGTAATGCTAATAGTTTATAGAACCTAATCTACTCCTCGCTATGATTTTAGGTTATCCTGCAAACTCACTTTCAAATTACTTCAAGGGTAAATAAATACAAAAATCAAATAACTTTAGCAAGCAAATTTGAATACCTTTTGCAAATCAATTATAATATAAACAACTGATAACTAAGCAACTAATAACGACTTACTAATTACAATAAAGGGAAGCATTTTTTTAAAACATAACGGTATTGTTTTTGTGACATGATAAAACACTAGCTCTGATAAAGTAATGTTCAACAATTAGCATTGTAACAAAATTAAAGTCAATTTAAATTCTCTAGCGCATGACAATATTTACACAATCTAGAAATATACTCTATTTATTTCTGATTTTTTGTAGTCTATTCATTTCCAATGTAGATGATACAGAAAAATACTATTCTTTAGATAAATTGAATAATAATTTTTTTGAAAAAAAACATAAAAAACGATTAGAACTATTGCCACCGCCAACCTCTGGACAACTGCTAATTGATATAAAATCAAACAATACTACACCAACTGCAGATGGTAATATTACTTATAAAATCCGTTACCGTTATGCTTCCACAACAGAAAATGGAACTAATTCGCAAATACAATTAACTTTTCCAGATGCTTACGAATTGGTTTCACGTCCATTGCTTGGCGGAAATATCGCTTCGGTGACCGATAATGGAAATCAATATACAATAGACTTAGCATCGCCATCAAGCTTAGGTTTGCCAGCAGGTACTTTAGCCGCGGGTTCTTCTGGACTTTTTGAATTTAAAATGAAATTTAAATGTGGTGTCAATGGAGTTGGCGATGTTCCAACAGCAGGAACAATAGTCAATTTAACTCAAAATCCAGTATTTACGGTCACGGGAGTTACCAATACGGCATCTTCACCTGCTGCGGTCACAACACCAACTGTCAATGCTTGTGATCCAGATCCTGTTAGTTCGACCAATTCATCACTTATCAAACAAGCACATCGAGGTGTTATAGGGCAAGGAATGTATGATTATTGGAATATGAATGTGCCAACGACCACTTCGGCTGTCACTTTCACCGATAATTTTCCAACAGGTTTCAAACTCTATGATGGTTTATATACTACGACTAATTTTCCGTCAAATTGGATAATAGAAGTAGAAGCCAATGGTAGTTGGTGGGACATTACAACATTCAACCAAGTTGATTTGTGGATTAAATCTGTTTCTAATGGTGCTGCATTAAAAGATAAAAATGGAACGACCATTACAGGAGCTACTCGTGTTGATGTAGATTATCCATATTCTACGCCAGATATTAGCTATGCTGAAAATATAACAGGTATTCGATTTACATCGCCAGCTAGTGGAGATAATGGCAAAAATTTTAAAGTCTATACTTATGTCCCACTTACAACACCAACAGGATGGTATCAGAATTGTCTATCTTCATCAAATGCTGCTTGGACACCTTCTTGTCGAGATATTTATGTAACAGATAGAGGTTCTCTTGGAATGGGTTGTTATTTTCAAGCTGGCTCAGAAGGTCTAGGTGGATCTGATTTGAGTACATCAAATGGTGGTTATTTAACAACTAATTATCCTAATTTACAGAAAGATCCAGCGGATTTACAAGGGATTCTTTATATAGAACAACAGATCAAAACAACTTCGGTAGAAGATATTACAGCGCAAGTTTTACTACCTGAAGGCTTTGATTTTGTAGAAGGAACGGCTACACCAAATTATTGGGTAGTCGAAGAAAATGAACTATCTGCTTTCAATTCTGTGGCAGCACTTACGCCTACTTTTTCAAGAACACTTGACTATAATGGAACAGGTAGAGTACTGATAAAATGGGAATTTCCAAACTTAGTATTTCCGCAATGGGCTCCTCACAGGACTGGTGATTTCAAAACTAGATTGAGGATTTATTATTCTACTCGTTACATGGGAATTATTCCACTTCCAAATAATAACATTACAGCTTATCCAGAAGTTAATACAGGAACAGTGATGACCTATGTCTATGGTGGTGCAGGTTATACAGGTTTACCAACACAAAATTTAGGTTGCACATCTTATTTTGGTGTTTCTGGGATTAGTGGTGATGTCAATAGTGAAAAATACGTACAAGGTGCGTTAGATGTTCAGCAAAGTCGTTATCCGATTGTTGGAAATACTGACCTTGACGGCAATGCTACCTATGAATTGTATGTTTATAATCATAACAACCAACCATTAAAACAAATAGATGTAGCTGATATTCTGCCATATATTGGTGATAAAGAGATGTTAGGCACAATGAGTAGAGGTTCTAGTTGGAGCGAAGAAATAGCTTCTGACATTACTGTAGAACGTTATAAGATTGGTTCTGGAGAAATATCTGCTTCTAGTTCTATCCCAAGTGGGATTTTGTATAGCAATACTTACAATGCTTGTTATTTGGATGGCGTATTACCTGGAGGACAAGTAACGGCAAATCCTGCTACTGCAAGTGTTGGACAATCCGCAGGATGTACCGATTTTAATAGTGGTGTTGCTGCTGCTGGTGCAAAAGGTTTCGGATTTCGTTGGTCAAATAGTGGCGATCCATTAACGTTTGGAGAATATTTAAAAATAACTATTCCTGTTCGTCAACTTGATGGAGAGGCTGATAAAACCAATAACGAAGTAGCTTGGAACTCTTTCGCATACACGGCTGTCGAAAGCGATGATGATGTTTTATTCTCATCAGAACCGCTCAAAGTTGGTGTCAAAATGATTGATATGTCTTCCGTTTCTAATATCTGTGGAAACGTTTGGAAAGACGAAAATGCTAATGGTCGTCAAGAAAGCGGAGAACCTCTAGTTGAAGGAATTACAGTTAATTTGTATGATGGAAGCGGAAATCCTGTTACGCAAACCTTAACCATCAATGGCGTAACCTCTACGGTCAATGTAACTGCTTTGACTGATACTTTAGGAAACTATTGTTTCTATGGATTAACACCATCAACGAACTATTATGTTCGATTAGAAAACGAAAACAATTTTACATTGAGTGGCGCATTAGCCAATCTCGAATTGACAACAATAAACGCTTCTGGTGTGCCAGATGAAGAAGATTCTGATGCGTCAGAAGGGACATTGTCGGGTTCGCCTGCACTTGCTCGCCCCCAAATACTTGTGCCAACAGGAGTTGCAGGAACGACTATTGAAAATAATGATTTTGGATTTTATGGTTTTGCAAGTGTTGGAAACTACGCTTGGTATGATGATGACGCAGAAGGTGACCAAGACAATACTGAAAGTCCAGCTTCGGGTGTTACGATGAATTTATACAAAGTCGGAGGATTTTTTGTGGAATCTCAAATAACTGATATTGATGGTCGATACTTATTTACAAATCAAATACCAGGTGAATACTATATTGTAGCTACAACTCTTCCAGTAGGAAAAATTGCTACAAATAAACAAATCACAGGTAATAAAGATAATGACTCTGACTTTAGTGGTACTTCTAGTATTCAGACGGATAATTTTAGTTTGAATTCTGGTGATAATATCGGAGATATAGATTTAGGTCTCAAAGATGAAGTCATCAATCCTGCTTCGATTTGCGGAAAAACATGGGACGATTTGGATGAAGATGGTGTCATAGATGGAGGAGAACCATCTCAGCCTCGGGTTTCGATTAATCTTCTGGATACAGATGGTTTTGTGGTGAGTACTACTATTTCAGATGAAAATGGTGATTATTGTTTTAACAATATTGAACCTAGCACAACTTATGAGTTAGTTTTCCTCTTACCGTCTGTTAATGGTAGCAGTTATACGAATACAGGTTCTAATATGGATGCCAATTCGACAACAGGTGTTTCATTAATCACTTATACACCAACAGCTAATCAAAATATAACAAATGTTGATTGTGGTTTTATTGGTCCATTTTCAATCGGTAATTTAGTTTGGCTAGATCTTAATTCAAATGCTTTAAAAGAAGCTAGTGAATCTGCTATTAGTAATGTTACCGTTTCATTATTAAACAGCTCGGGTTCTACCATTTTAGCAACTACAACTACGGATGCTTACGGAAAATATGTATTTACAGGATTGACCGAAGGCAGCTATAAGGTACAAGTCACATTACCTAATAACATGAGTTCTACAACGGACATCGGTTCTTCTTCTTCACCGAACAGTGCGGATAATGATGATAATGGATTAGGAACAGCCACTAGTGGTAACATTGTGAGTGATGTCATCGTTTTGGAACAAGGCGGTGGTTCAAATGCTGGTGCAAATTGGTCTGAAACTGACCACGGAGAAATTATTAATCAAGCATACGATCCAGCATCTAATCCGAAAGCCTATTATACAATGGATTTTGGTTTAAAATCATTTACACCAGAAGATTGTACTGATGGAATAGACAACGATGGAGATGGACTAATAGATTGTAATGATCCAGACTGCAAAAAATTAACTAACCAATTTCCAGGTTTTCCAATAGATTTTAGCAATAATAATTGTAGTTGGATAGATTACTTTTTGGGTGATGACCTCAATTTGATAGACAATGGAAATGGAACAATGACTATTTCTGGAAGTATAGTTGATGGAATAGACGCAGATTTTGACGCTTGTGTTTCTACACCTTGTGGTGCAAATGATGGTTGGACACTCAATTTGACACTTTTTGATAAGCAAGATTGGACAACTTTTCAAGCAAGTGGCGGAAGTGCAAACCTTAATGGTAGTTGTGCTGGCGCAGAAGTTAATTTAGATTATTGGGATGTTACAGGAACACTGACAGGAACAGGCTGTAATATTGGTCGAACATTAACGATTACAGGTCCAGAAGCTCCTTATCGCTTACAAATTGGTAATGGCGGAAATAATGGCGACGCTACTTGTGCTTTTGGAATGTCCACATGGTTTAGCATTAACGAAGGCGGAACACCAATGAAAGCAGACATTTATGCTTTTGTCAATAGTGCTTGTTACAATCCAATAGATTGTCAAGCAGGTCTTGACACGGATAATGATGGCATTTCAGATATTTGTGATTTAGATGATGACAATGATGGAATTTTGGATGAGTTTGAAGATTATTGTGAGCAACCAGATATTGCAAATTCTGCATCAGGTGCTGGAATATATCAAGATCAACTGTATTTTTTCAATTGGACAGATACAGATTTTTCTGATGGACTTCAAAATGGTGACAATCAAACATTTAATTTATCAAATGGATTGACCATCACAGCCACTTTTTCAAATGTCGTTAATGGAAGCACCTATCTACCTTCAGATATGCAAACTTGGACAGGTGCTACGCTATGGCAAATGTACAATACTAATGGTACTTCGGAAGCATTATATGGAGGAAATGGAGAGGATGCCTCGTTTACAATCAATTTTACAGCCACTAAAAATGGACATTCTTATCCATTAGACTTTATTACTTTAGATGCAGAAGCTACGAATAATACTAATGAATATGTTGAATTTACAACAAATGGAGAAAGTTGGAAAGTAGTCGAAACCTTTAATGGAGGTGGTGCTTGGACAGGAATTGGAACACAAACCGTTAAAACAACAGATACTGAACAATCTGGAGGGAATACTATATTTTATTCTCAAAATGCGACTCAATTTGATATTGATATCAATGCTGGAGGTCGAGAAGGAGTTGCTTTTGGTATTTGGTTAAGATGTGATACAGACAATGATGGTATCATTAATCAGTTAGATCCAGATTCTGATGGTGATGGTTGCCCAGATGCAATAGAAGGTGGTGGAAGTTTTGTAACGACAGACATTGATAATAATGACAGATTAACAGGTGGTGTAGATGCGAATGGCGTTCCAACCGTAGCAACTGCAAGTGGTCAAACCATTGGAAGTAGTCAAAATTCAACAGTTTCTAGTTGTTTTGAGATTTGTAATAACAATCAGGATGACGATGGAGATGGTTTTATTGATTGTGCGGACTCTGATTGTAAGCCCGTTATATCTAATGTAACTTCAACTGCACCTACTTGTGCCAGCACAACAGGTGGGCAAATCATCATTACAGCCACAGGTTCAGGTACACTTTCTTATAGTATTGCCAATGAAGCCCTTTGGCAGTCAAGTAATACTTTCAGTAATCTCGGAGTAGGACAATATACGATTAGAGTTAAAAATAACTTTGGCTGTGAAATAACTTATACTAGTAATCCAATTACTTTTGACATTTCGACTTGTCCCGAAATTTGCGATAATAATATAGATGATGATGGAGATGGTTTGATTGATTGTGAAGACCCTGATTGTGATGGTGTCGGAACTGCTACTCCAATTAATAATAATTAATTGTGGTTATACAAAGCATTAGTACTTAATTTTTTTATGAAAAATATGTATAATTAATTGGTCGTTTCTCCTTAAGAACAAACGACCAATTTCTATTTTGGAAAATTTCCATGATTTTTTTTCAAAATAAAAGAATTGCTTCTTGATGATTTTATGTAGTTGGTCTAAAAATTTCACTTTTTTCAAATAGCAGTAACTATCAATATTCCTTTAATTGAAATATTTTGAATTTTTACGGAATTTTTCAAAGAATCTCTTTTTTTAATTCTGGGTCTTTGGTTGGTGTTATTGTTGCATGATATAAAACTAAAGACCAAGAAGCAAGTAGAATTTTTGGGCAAAAACTCACAGCTCTCTATGATGTAATTCTTGCCCAATGAATGAAAAAAGGTTAAAAACTCTGTTTATTTTAAAATAAAAAATATCGAAACCCCAGTATAAATAAGATTATCGGAGAGCTAAAAACAATATCAAGTTAAAAGGAAACCTAAATTATTATTAATTTAGCATTACTATTCAGCATCGCCGAATGTAACACCATTTAACCACTAATTAAACGAATTCCCACTAATAATTAGCGTAATTAGTGGTTTATAAATCAGAATCATTCAGCTTGCTGAATAGTAACAATTTAGCTAAATAAAACTTAAAATGAAAAATAACATAAAACTATTTAGAACTTTTGTTATAATAGGAGGTATCTTAAGTTTATCTTTCTTACCCAATGTCACTAATTTAAAAAAGGTTGACCCTCTAGAGAAATTATCTAAAATATTAGAGTTTCCTTTTTTTAAAAAAAATAATAACTCATCTAGAGTTGCGAATAGTCCAGTCAGGCTTAATGCAGACTATGACATGGCAACTAATAATGGGCAAACAATAAACGTTTGTTCGGGAAATTTTTATGACTCAGGAGGTATTGGTGGAGATTATGCAAATAGCGAAAATAATTCAATCACCTTTTGCTCAGATAATGGAAATTCTCCTATTATAGATTTTACAGCATTTGATGTAGAATTTGATGCTTCATGTACTTACGACGGTTTGAGTATTTATGATGGCTCAAGTACTTCTGCCACTTTACTCGGAACTTATTGTGGAACAAACTCGCCAGGAACAGTCACTGCATCAGGAACTTGTTTACACCTTGTTTTTTATTCGGATGGAAGTGTAGTGAATCCAGGCTGGGAAGCTACGATAAGTTGTACAGGAACACCACCTGTTATACCGTTGTATGTAACATTAGATAATGTGAATACAGCAACTTGTGCGAATTCGGATGGCGATATAGCTATCACAACAACAGGTGGAACAACGCCTTATACCTTTGCTTGGTCAAATGGTGCATCAACTGAAGACTTAACCAACGTTGTTGCAGGAAATTATACAGTGACAATATCTGATGCAGTTGGAAACCAAATCATTGAAAATTATACGATATATAATACGAGTCCAGTATCAAGTGGTTATAGCGTGATTAATGCTGCTTGTCCTTCTGCGGATGGTGCGATTAATTTAACACCATTGAATGGAACTGCGCCTTATACCTTTGTTTGGTCAAACGGCGCAACAAGTGAAGATTTATCTAGCCTTTCTGATGATATATACGAAGTTACTGTGACAGATGCCAATGGCTGTGAAGGAGTAACAAGTATTTTAGTGGGATGTGGAGCTGAAAATTGTAATAATGGAATTGATGATGATGGAGATGGTTTTATAGATTATTATGATAGTGATTGTCCATGCGACAATTCAGGTTTTTTCTTTGGAAACTGTGTGCCTTCTTGCCAATATACTCCACCTCCAGGTAGTGGTGGTTTTGATTTGACAACAGAATGGATAGGAGCAACTGGAGTTACTAATATTTCACAATTGTTTGTTGGAGACATGGATGGCGAGCCAGATGAAATGCCTGAAATCGTAGCTATGAAAGCGATGTCTTATCACGCTTCTGACATTAATGCTATTTATATTTTAAATGGTGCTGATGGAACTTTAAAGTATCATCCAAATACATTACGATACCATAACCGAAACAAAGGTTTAGCGGTTGGTGATGTTGATAACGATGGTCTTGCAGAGTTTTTCTACGTGACTGCTGCCGATGAAACAACAGGAAATGCAACCAAAATTGCTTGCTATGAATATAATCCTGCTGGTGTAAATCCATCAGGAACAGGAACGGGAACTTTCGATTTGCAATGGGTTTCTAACCAAACCGTAACTTGTGGATTGAGTGTAACTGACCAACCTTATACAGAAGATTTTACGGTTAGTTTAGCTGATTTTAATTATGATGGTGTTCCAGAAATATATGTTGGAAACGATGTTTTTAATGCTCAAACAGGAACAAAAATCGCTACAGGTGGAGCAAACTCCATTGGTAGTTGGAATGCAGGAGAATTTACAACAGCTTATCATGTAATGGCTGTATCTGTTGCTGTTGACGTATTACCTGATGCTGCTTGTGCAGATTGTAGTGGTTTGGAATTGGTAGCAGGAAATCAAGTTTATTCAGTTAATGTTGGAACAGGAACAATGACTGTTCAAAAAACCGCTGCCAATAGCTTACCAGATGGTAATACCGCTATTGTAGATTATGATTTGGATGGTGACTTAGATGCTGTTATTACTTCTAATGATGCGAGTTCTTCATTTCTTTATATTTGGGATTTACAAACGACTGCTCAAATAGGAAATACACATACTGTTGCCACAACTTCCTCATTATTCTATCATCCGATTAATACACCAATCATTGCGGATTTTGATGGTGATAATCGACCAGAAATTGGTGTTTGTGGAAGTTTAGTTTTTCAAGTAGTAGAAGACCATTTAACTAATATTGGTGGTACAGGAGGTACATTATGGAGCATTACCACATCAGATAATTCAGGGCAAACAGGTGCTTCTGTATTTGATTTTAATGGTGATGGTGTAGCAGAAGTTGTTTATCGTGATGAAAGTAATCTTCGAGTAATATCAGGACCAACAGGAACAAATTTAGCAACATTTCCTTGTGGTTCAGGAACAGGTGGCGAGTATGCTGTAATTGCTGATATTGATAATGATGACGAAACAGAAATTGTTTGTAACTGTTCTAATAGTCCTGGTGCTAGTAGTGCAACAGCATATACAACAGCATTCAAATCAGATAATTTTCCTTGGGTAGATACTCGAAAAGTATGGAATCAATACGCTTATTTTAATGTAAATATTAATGATGATTTAACCATTCCTCAACAACAACAAACACATCATACTGTTGGAAATCCTGCATTAGGAACAACAGGAGCATTAAATACTTTCTTAAAACAAGTATCGCCTTTAGATAAAAGTGGCAATAGGGTTTTTCCTGCACCAGATTTGGTCACAAGCACTTCTGTTGACGGAGCTTTATGTTTGTCTAATAGTACTGTAGCTTTAAGTATTGAAATATCTAATAATGGTCAATCTACTGCACCTTCAGATATGCCAATTGCTATTTATGAAACTGACCCAGAGTCAACGAATGCTACACTTTTAACGACAATCATGACGAATAGCAGCGTTCCTAGTGGCAGTTCAATAACGGCAAGCTATACCCTAGATGTTTCTACTTTTTCATTTCCAAAAACGATATATGTAGTTGTAAATGATGATAATTCAGAAGCAATGCCATATGATTTAAGTACAGACTTTCCAGTGACTAATATTGCGGAATGTGATTTTACAAACAATAAAGAAAGTGTATCTATAGCATCAGGTTGTATTGCTGTCGAAATATGTGGAAATGGTACAGATGATGATGGAGATGGACTGACAGACTGTGAAGACCCAGATTGTTATTTAGTATCTAATACAGGTGGAACAGATACCGATGGTGATGGTATTGATGATAAGTGTGATATTGATGATGATAATGATGGTATTTTGGATATAGTAGAATGTCCAGCACCGACGAATAGCGGTTTGACTGGCCCTTTGACTACATTTACTACAAGTATTGCAACAACAGATGCTACAAGTTCTAGTGTACCACATATCTTGAATTCAATTACATTGAATGGAATAACTTATTCGGATTTCATAACTCCAGACGCTTATACTCCTGGATACACGGTTATAGATCTTAATGAAGTTAATTTTGTAGAAAACGGTGTTGATTATGTGTACAGTCTTGGTTCTAATGCCAATTATAACCAAGATATTATTACAGATGCATTTGGAAATAAAAACCTAAATGCACACCAATCATTAGATTCTGAAGATTTTTCTGATGGTGATTATTATATTTTAACCTATAATAATCCTATTATTTCAACAAGTGGCGGTTTTATAGCCGTTACAGAGCGATTGGGAAATAATGAATACTATATTGATGCTTTAGATAATTCCAACAATCTACTTGGTAGTATAATTGTTAATACTTCTGACTATGTAGATTTAGGTGTAAATGTTTATGCTTATGGAACACAAAATGCTAATATGGCATTATATCCAGTAGATGATTTAGCACCTATTGGTTCTGAAATATCTAGCTTAAAAATATCATTTGGTACAAGTGTCACTGCAACAAATGATGGACCAGATGGAAAAGTGTTCATTATAGGAGATGTGACTACAATTGCTTGTGATTTTGATGGTGATGGAATACCTAATCATTTAGATCCAGATTCTGATAATGATGGTTGTCCCGATGCGATTGAAGGCGGAGGAAGTTTTACAGTTGCTAATATTATTAATAACCGCCTAACAGGTGGAGTAGGAGGTAACGGTGTTCCAAGTGTAGCAGGTGGCGGTCAAGCGGTAGGGAGTAGTCAAAATGAAAATGTAATTGTATGTTGTGATGCTAATGCTTCAGGTTATACTGATACAGATAGCGATGGTATTTCAGACGATTGTGATGAGGATGATGACAATGATGGTATATTGGATATAGTAGAATGTCCAGTACCAACAAATAGTGGATTAACAGGACCATTGACCACATTTACAGGACATGTAACAACAACGAATGCTAGTAGTAATGCAGTACCTCATATTTTGGATTCAATAACATATAATGGTACAACTTACACGGATTTTATAGTACCCGATTCATATACTCCAGGTTTTTCCTTAAGTGATCAAACAGGAGTAAGTTTTGTAAAAGAAGGTTCTTTCTTATTTAATATAGGTTCAAATTCGAGTTATAACACAGCCATTTTACCTGCTTTTCAAAGCCGAAACTTGAATGCTTATCAAGATTTAGATAGAAATGATTTCTCGAATGGCGATTATTTTGATTTAAAATATAATACACCTGTTCTATCAACAGCAGGTGGCTTTATAGCAGTGACAGAGCGGGGAGGAAATAACCCACAAGTCATTCAAGCATTGGATATAAGTGGAAATATTATCGGAACAACAGTGAATGTATCGACTTCAGATTATGTTGATTTGGGGGTAAGAGTAGATCCATCAGGTGGTCAAAATGCTAATTTAGCATTATATCCAATAGATGATTTAGCTCCTGTCGGAACAGAAATTCATGGTATTCGAATCTCCTTTGGAACGAGTTCGGGCGCAGCTAGTGATGGTCCAGATGCGAAGGCATTTCTATTTGGAGATGTGGCACAATTGAGCTGTGATTATGATGGAGATGGAATTCCTAATCATTTAGATCTTGATTCAGATAATGATGGGTGTTCGGATGCACTTGAGGGTGCAGCTAATATTACTTCTGCCAATATTGTAGCAAATAGGATTAGTGGTAGTATTGATGTGAATGGTGTTCCAGTCTTAGCCAGTAGTGGTCAAGGACTTGGTGTCTCACAAAATGAAAATATCACTTTAGGTTGTAATGAAATCTGTGATGATAATATTGATAATGATGGAGATGGTTTGATTGACTGTGCAGACTCTGATTGTAAGCCAATTATCTCAAATGTAACTTCAACTGCTCCTACTTGTGCCAGCACAACAGGCGGGCAAATCGTCATTACAGCTACGGGGTCAGGTACACTTTCTTATAGTATCACCAATGAAGCGTCTTGGCAATCAAGCAATACTTTTAGTAATCTAGGAGTAGGTCAATATACCATAAGAGTTAAGAATAACTTTGGTTGTGAAACAACTTATGCTAGTAATCCAATTGTTTTTGATATTTCAGCTTGTCCCGAAATTTGCGATAATAATATAGATGATGATGGAGATGGTTTGATTGATTGTGAGGATCCTGATTGTGATGGAGTTGGAGTCGCTAATCCAATTAATAACAATTAATAACAATTAATTGAGGTTATACTAAACAAAAGGCTAAATCACAAAGCCTCTTATGTAACATCAGTGCTTAGTCAAGATACAGATTTTCTCTAAAAAACAAGGGCTAAAAATGATTAAAATTTTAATCATTTTTAGCCCTTGTTTTTGGGTATAATTCAATTTTTTACTTTTGAAAAAAAAATTACTTTTCTAAGTGATGTTACGCAAACATACTTTTGCGTAACATGAATTAATAAAACTCATTTGGATAATTATTTCTATCATTCATAACCCTTTTTCGACCTCTCAAAAGCCATCCTTTTTTCATTTCCTCAATCGTTTCATCTTCCGATTTATCTTCCTTGATGACTTCGGTTAATCGCTTAGAACTGTTATATAAAATTTCAGCATCCTTATCCCAAATCATGGCTACTATTGCCTTTTTTTCATCTTTCTTATCTCCTTGATAATTATTATAGCCATTTTTCATTTTGGTTTTCATCACAAAGTAATAAGCATCTTTCAGCTCGCCATCAAAGCGAACCTCTTCCGTTTTATAATGATAAATTGAGTCTAATTTTAGACCATAAGGCATATTTCTAGTAGCAAATAACTTAGAAAAAACCAACTTAGAACGCAGGCTATCAGCTATCATTTCTTCCTTCTTATTGCGTTTCAATAAGCTATAGATTGCAAATTTATTATCGTCATCTTCTGCCAATTTTTGAACAATCGACTTATCAATCGACTCTTTATTCAATAGCCTTAAGTCAATCCAATTCATTTGCAAATCAAAATTTTCCAAACTATTTACTTTATCCAAAAACGCCTTAACTTTCCTATCCTTTTTGAAAGGATACAACAAATCCACATAGCGATTCAAGCCGTTTACAGAACTGTAATTAGAATAGTAATAATCATTATTCGCTGCTTTATTTTGTTTTTGTTTTCCGATTGCACGCTTCAATTCTATGCCTCCTTCATTCAAAAATTGCTTTTTGAGTGACTTATATTTTCTTGGCGACAAATTCTTATACTTCACTGCAGTTGCTAATAGGCTCTGAATATCGTGTTTGTAATCAGAGATACTCACATACTCTAGCAAGGCAGGAAACATAGCATTCAATCGCTGAGTCGAATCTCTCAAACCATTCAAAAAGTCACCTCCTCCATCAGCAATAGGAATATCTTGTTCCAGAAGGGATAGCATTTTTTTGTTTCCTTCTTTGGTTCTTTGCTGTATAATTGTATTCAAAATCTGAACTTGATAATCCGAATTTTCATACGAATCCAAATACAATTTTTCTAAAAATGGTATAACCATTTCATAATCCATCGTTAAAATAGCTGACAAAAGCCTTTGTTTTAAAAATGCAAAATCATCTTTAAATTCTTTTTCTAAAAATAGCTTTTTGACCGCTTCAAAATGCCTATCCTCAAAAAGAATGAATTTGCTAGAACCCAACAAAATTGAATCTTGCGCCTCAATTGCCTCAAAAAACAAATTGCTTTTATCCATCAAAGGACTCAAGCCAATAATGGTATCTTGTGGCGCGAAAGTCGTGAAAAAAGTATCCACAAAACCACTCATTCCAATACCTTGATGCTCCAATCCTCGGATAGAATACAACGCGCCATGATTCAAAATGTACTTAAAACGAATAGTTCGTTGACTATTCTCTCGAACGGCTAAGGTTTCCCAGTAATACAAACTATCTTTCTGATACGCCTTTTGTTCCGTTAATTTTAGCCCTATGTTTTTTAGCACTTTAGTTTCTGCTGACCAAAGACTATCAATGTTTTCGAAGACTTCCCAGTCATGAAATTTTTCTAATTTGATTTCTATTTCTTCATTTCCATCAATGGAGTAAGTTTGGTTCTTGTTAAAACCGTTGTATTCTTTTTCCTTTTTAGGCGTTCTATTTTGATAATAAAATTGACCCGAAGTACCGTCTTTAATTTTTTTGGGCGCGTAAACGGTATAAAATAAAGTAGTATCCTTTTGCTCCTCAAATACTTCTGCGTAGTTTTTTTGAGTGGTGATTTTTACTTTTTCAAAAAAAGCATTTGCCGCGGCTTCCTTTCCTAAAAAGCCTAATAAATAATAACGCTCTCCCAAAGCCCGCGAACAAAGATATAATCGCTTATCCAAAGTAGAATCCAAAACAGTAGAAGCATAAAAAGAAGGAATATTATTTTTGAGTTCGTATTGACTATTTTCGTCTAATTCGGTCGATATATTCTCACAAAATTGCTGTTGCAAATAATACAACTCAAACGAATCCTCTTCGATATATTCCAAATCATTCAAGTGATTTTCTATCAAAAAAGCATAATTATTGGCAATCGAATCATAAGCCTGTACGAAGCGTTTTCCGTTATATTCCAAATTATTAGAAACCGTATATCCCGTCATTTCTACTTCAAAACCACCAAAATCAGAACGAACAACTGATTTGTCCTTTTGTGCAATTGAAAATTGAACCGTCGAAAAAATCTTATCACTTTCACTTTTTACAAACTCCTTTTTACCATCCATTTTCATGATGATAATCTCCATCGGAGTTACATAAAACATATATCGTTGATGGTTTCCTGTTTTGGTTATATTTTCAATATCAAAACCAGGATAAGGCGTTTTAAAAGTCTTTTTTGATAAAATTTCTCCAGGAATAAACTCAAATAAGAGTTTTTCAAGGTCATTCTCATTGAGTTGGTCTGCTGGCTTTCTTAACAAATTGTAGGTATAAACCCTCGAAATCGTCACATAAGCCCCATTGTCATAGTCAGGCGACACCGAAATACTTCCGCCATCAGCGTACATTTCATATAGTTTGTGTGGTGTATTCAAGGTAATGAATCCGTCATTCGTCGTTTGAGGACGGTATTCTTTTTTTATAAAATTCGCTTCAAAACCCGTTTTTAGGTCTTTTCCTTTGTCGGTTTGTTCCGAAAATAAAGGCTTCAAAGTATAACCGCGCTTTCTCAGCATATCAATCATACCTTGCTCTCCTGGTAAGTGTGCCGCACCAACTCCAGCAAAAAGACTGCCTGATTTCATCAATGTTTCCATTGAATCCACCATGTTTTCGTTTCGCTTAAAAAGCATATTCTCCATATAGCCTTCCGAATTAATTGCCCGATTAATCGAGTCAATCAATCCGATATTTCTATCACGGTACGCATCCTGAATTAACTCATTGTAGCGACCGCCCTTCTTTTCCATTATTTCTTTGAGCCATTCATCAATTTCCTCTTTTCGAGGTGCTTTAACTGCTTTTTCAACTAAGTCACGCGACTCTTCATGTCCTTCCAAGCTATATGTTTTTTTATCAAAACGCTTTCCTGTCTGGTAAATAAACATATCCAAATAGGTATCTTCCTCAAAATCAACCTGTCCTTCACTTCGATAAAGCAAGCCATTAATCAACTGATATTGACCAAACATACTTCGGACAATGTCCATTTTATCAGGAAAATTCATTTGAAAAGCCGTTTTATAAAAATCACGACCTCCATAACTATAACCATTGAATTGCCTTCCTGTGATACTTCCGTTATATCCGACGCGATTATCATCAAAAAGGTTATCCAGCCAATTATCAGGCATAGATTCGACGGCTACCATATCCGCTTTTTTGAGGGATTCAAAAAATATATCATCCAGATTAAAAGCTATCTTTCGGCTGACGTGCATCGTGCCGTAGAGATAAGAAGGTTTTTCGATGCCATTTCCAGTGATTTCCCAGAGTAAGCCTTGGTAAGATGTTTCTTGAGCATTGACGGAGTTTATCAGAAATAAACTACAAAAAAGCAATATGTATTTCATGCTTGAATTGTTCTTATAAGTTTTCAATTTGGATGCGTTGCTAGTTCAGAAATGTTTTTTGATAGAAAACATTAAACATTTACTATATAGTATATTTAACAATTTTTCTTCCAATTCTTCTAATAGTAAGAAAGCCTAAATTAAATACTTTGTTGTGATTAACCTTAATTTTTTAGATAGCTAGTCGGTTATCTTATTGTAAAAGACTTTTTATGACGATAAGGTGAGAAAAAAAGCTTTAGTAACACGCGGCTACTCATTTGAATAAACAAATAAAATGGTTAGAATGGTTTTGTTTTTTATAAAAAAATCAAACCAAAGTAAGGAAAAAATTTTAATGTGAATATGAGTTCGTTACTAATCAAATTCCGAACGAAACAATTGCTTCATTCGCCAAGCTACACCAACTTGTCTTGCACCTCTTAAATATTCAGAGGGAAGACAACTTGTAACCATTTCAAGTTCTGTTGTAATATGCGGAGTCAGCCAGCCACCATTTTTGCAATGCAAAAGCATAGTAGAAGTTGCGTCGGGCGTTCGGATGACAGCACAAGGAATTGAAGCATAATGAGCGACCATATTATCTAAGTCGAGGCTATCTACACCCGAAAAAAAGGCATTCCAACCAGATTGAGGAATTGTATCTTTTTTAGTAAAATTAAAATAGACAGTTGCCGCATTCACTCTTCTTCCAGCATTTGCTTTGACAATTGCGATAAAGTGAGAAGGATAGGATATACTATCTATAGTCCTGTTTGCAGCAGACATATAGTTATATTGATAAAAATAATAGATTTCTTCTCCTTTTTTACAATCACAAATGTCAATTCGATGAAAAGAATTCAGTTTATTAATGTCCGAATTATACCTTATCATGTCGTCATTTATCCATTTGTTTTTGTCTATCTGCCCAAAAGAAACATTCAGACTAACGAAAATGCAGAAAATTGGAAGAAGTACTTTCATTTTTTTCTTTTAAAAATAACAAAAAAAAGGGCTTTATATAATTTAGGTTGGTTGATATTTTTAAAAAATAGGTTATATCAAACTTCAATCAAACCTTATAGTTTTTTAAAACCTATAAGGTTTAGAGAATCGATAAAAAAGTACTAATGACCAACTCAAATCATATAGACCAAAAAAAAGGTATCGAATGCCTTTTACACTCGATACCTTTCAAAAATAAAGTTAATCTATTAAAATCAATTCTCAATTTTCAATTCAAAAATTTAATCCAACAAATCCAAGCAACTTCTCAAACTATCTCTCCAATGAGGAATAGAAATACCGAAAGTATCTTTGATTTTTCGCTTACTCAACATACTATAATGCGGTCGAGTAGCTCTAAAAGGATATTCTTTTGTGAGAATTGGAGTCAACTCCATATCAATATTTTTAATATCAAAAACGGCATGAGCTAAGTCAAACCACGTCGCTGCACCTTCGTTACTATAATTAAAAATACCTCTGAAAGCTTCTGCATCAACCAATCCGCTCTCTAATTTTTTTATAATCAACAAAATCGTATTTGCCAAATCTCTTGCATAAGTTGGCGTACCCACTTGGTCATCTACCACATTAATTTTGTCATGTGATTCGGATAATTTAAGCATTGTTTTTACAAAATTATTTCCAAAACTAGAATAAACCCAAGAAGTACGAATAACCATTGTCTCCTTACAAGTCTCTAATGCTTGCTTTTCTCCGTTGTGTTTAGTATGTGCGTAAATTCCTTTTGGTGCAGTATTATCGCTCTCTTCATAAGGCATAAATTTCTTAGAATGATAAACATAGTCCGTAGAAAGATGAATGAAACGCGCGCCTGTTGATTCACAAGCTAATGCCATATCTTGGACTGCTGTTTCATTTGTTAGAGAGGCGTCATAAGGCTCATCTTCAGCTTTATCAACGGCTG
>CAKZLT010000296.1 GCA_937127195.1 uncultured Saprospiraceae bacterium | reverse complement strand
TGCATAGCCGTAGTTACGGAAATAAATTTTAACGAAGTTATCGGAAATATTTTATCAAAAAGTACCGACACTATTAATTTGACTGACTATTAAGTGAAGAAAAATAACCGCGTAATTCTAACACTATGAAAACTTCAACTCAGGCTTATCAACAAACAACAGAAAAATTTGGAGATTTTGACCTCATCAGAATCTCTAATGGTATCAACGAATTAGCGGTTATTCCAGAATATGGCGGTCATTTATTAGAATTAAATATGATAGTCAATGGTCAATTGACAAATGTGTTAGAAAGTTATACCACTCCAGAAAGTCTAATAAAATTAGATTATTATAAAAGTGCCTTTCTACTTCCTTATCCAAATCGGTTAAAAGATGGTGTTTATCAATATAATGGTAAAAATTACGCTTTCCCTGTTAATGATAAAGACACGAATAACAGCTTGCATGGTTTTAGAAATTTTCTAAAAATGTCTGTTGAAAATATAATAGTTGAAGAAGATTTTGCTTCGATTACATTGAAGAATAGTTATCACGGAAACAATCCGTCATTTCCATTTTCGTTCGACTTCAAAGTCACCTATGAATTTAATGGTTATAATAATTTGAGTTGTGAAGTTCAGTTATACAATCCAACGAACGAAACCATTCCGATAAGTTTTGGTTGGCATCCGTATTTTCAATTGGGTAATACTTCCGTAGATGAATTAGAGTTGCAGATGCCAACCGTTCAGCAAGTTTTGGTTGATGATAGAATGCTACCAACAGGAAAACTAACGACCATTTCGACTTATAATTCATTAACTAATTTGACAAATAAGAACTTTGATACTTGTTTCAAAGTCAATAAAGAGGATATTAGTGAAGTAAGTATTCACGCACCAAGTTTGAATACAAAATTGACTTATTGGCAGGAAAATAATGCTTTCCCTTATTTTCAAGTTTTCATTCCACCCAAAAGAAAGTCAATCGCCATCGAGCCTATGACTTGCAATGTCAATGCTTTTAATAGTAAAGAAGACTTGAAGGAGTTGAATGGTCAGGAGCGTTTTACTGGGAAATTTGGGGTGCGAGTTGCGGATATAGCCGTGTAACTAAGTAGTCAGTCAAGCCCCAAAGGGGTGAAATATTACAGCATCGGGGCTTGTCCCGATGAACGATAAATCATATAATCATCAATTAGTCTTAAATGGGGAACATCTATTACGCCCATTCAGGGCTGACTAGCGGGATTTTTCACATTTTAATTCATCGGGACAAGCCCCAATGCTGTAATATATCGCCCCTTTGGGGCTTTTCGACTTGGTTGCATTAACTAAACTCGCAACTACTCTATTTCTTTCAAAATCAACTCAACAATTTCGTCATACTTTGACCAAACGATAAAATGATTTTCTTCTGGAAGCATATAAATATCTACTCTTTCGCTGTTGATGAGCATTTTTTTAGCAAAAAAAGCATTCTCTTTTGGAACAAGTATATCTTTCTCACCTTGCATAATAATAACAGAAATGGTAATATTTTTCCAAAGCGGTAACATTTCTTTTAAATTACCTTTGACTGGCAGTATTTCTTGATTAGAAACGCGAATTGCCGTCGGAATTGCCCAACGTAATCCAACCCAATTCATTGGTTCTCTATACCATTCGTACGGTTCTAATTCAGGTGCGATTGACGGTGCAAGCATAATCAGACCATCCATTAATTCTTCATAATCCATTGCCATTCTTGCGATTACAGGGCCTCCGAGCGAATGCCCAACTAGGTATATTTTCGGTGCGTTTTTGTATTTTTCTAAAATTGGTCGAAGAAAAATAGACTGTTGCGCCAACGATTTAGCCGCTTTTCCATAATCAGAATAACCAAATCCAGGTCGGTCAACCGAAATCATTTGAATACGTTTACTCAGCATCGTATCTGCCAAATAATCTTCAAATGCGTTCGATGAACCTGGTGTTCCATGAATAAAAATGAATAGCGGTAAAGTGTCATTTCCAACATGAACATAATGCATATTACGGTCTTCTACCTTGTAATTATGTATTGTTGGCTCTACTTGCCCTTTTTCGGATAAGTTCTTTTTCCAATCTTTATCACTCACCCGAAAAGACAAACAACCGTGTGCAAATAACATCACAATTAATAATAGGTATAATGGAATGTATCGTTTTTTTAGAAAAGGATTTCGTTTCTTTTTGCTCATGATTTAAGTTTTATGCTTGTTTTATTTCTTTTTGAACCACAAAGGAACAAAGAAAACAAAAGCCATTTTTTATACCTTTTTTTCTTTGTTTTAAAAAAATGGAAAAGCAAAAAAACTACCTAATTAATAACCTTTTTCATTCATTGTTTTTTGGTTTTATAAAAAGGCTTTTGATTATTTCCCCCAGCGTCTCAACTGCTTCAATACCGCCGAAAAATCTTTAGGTAAATCCGAATTAAAAACCATTCTTTCGCCAGAAGTCGGGTGAGTTAAAGTCAATTGATGCGCATGTAAAGTCGTTCTAGTCATTAACGGGCGTTCTTCTTGTCCTTTTCCGAGGTTAAACTTCCTGCGTTTCACTTCTGATAACAAAAATCCTTCTCGACGACCGTAGATTTTATCAACTGCCAACGGATGACCAATAAACTGAAAATGCACTCTAATTTGGTGTGTTCTTCCCGTTTTGATATTCGCTTCTACCAACGAAAAATTCTTAAATCGCTCAATCGTTTTATATAACGTCAAAGACTCTTTTCCTCTCTTCGTGACCAACATTTTACCGCGCTGCGACATACTTTCTGCAATCGGTTGATTGAT
>CAKZLT010000295.1 GCA_937127195.1 uncultured Saprospiraceae bacterium | reverse complement strand
CGCCTTAGCGATGCTAGGACTGCGTTTTTTGCCTTGTCTAAATAAAAAACAATGTCGTTCTTTGTGGTAGGTTATTTTTTGCCTACTCCCTATAGACCATTCGCTTTGCTCATTTATAGAAAAGTGATTCCTATTTTTTTATAAAAATACTTTTACTAACAAAGGTCATTCTATCATTCACTCATTTCACACTTATAAAGTATATCCAAAGATAACATTATAATTTAAGACTTCCGAAGCATTAAAACCAACAGCAAAATCGACACGAAAGATTCTAAAAAAACTCCAGCCAATGTTACCTAATGCAATATGGGACTCAAAATATTCTCCTTGATTTGGCGTATATAAAGCCTTACCTCCAATAATTGCAGTCCAACCTAATTGTTTACATCCTGGCACTTTACTCAGTATTCTACCATTAAAGTTATGCTCATAATGCATCATTGCAAAGTATTCGTTGGTACTTCGAGTATAATAAGGCATCACCAAAAATGACCTATAATAAGTATCAAAACGACCGCCAGCCGTTCGTTTTCCTCTGAAATGGAAAAAATCTGGAAATGAAACTGCGTTATTGTTTAAAAATGTACCAGCTTCGATGTTTAAGCTAGAATAGCCCCATGTTGTCATTGGAAAAGTCTCGCGCATAGAGACTTGAAGCCAATCAAAATCCGTTTGCTTGCTTCCATCAGTTGATAATCCTTTTCTATAATGAAGCCACAAATCAGGTAACTTTGAACGGCTAATTTGTTTTTCTTTTGGATAAGTAATATATTTTTGTTTGTAACGCAACCGAACACTTGCATCAAAAAACACAGCGTCATTATCCACGAAATTATAATCTTCGTTTTGAGGAATGTTTTCGGCAAATTCTCCTCGGTCAAAAATATTCAAAATAAAGAAATCCGAATTGTTTTGGGCAACAGAGCGCGCGGCATATTCTACACCACCTTTAAAAAATACACCATTGAATAACTCTTGCTCATATTCTATTTTGGCAAATTCCTTTTCATATAACCTTGCCCAATTCGTTCTAAATGTTAAAAGTTGGTACGCATTACAAATATCACAAATCGGTTTGTCTTCATTAAATTGAGCAATTTCATTACCGCCCGAAAGGGTTATTTTACTAAAATTCGTTTTGTTAGCATTGTAAGTGAACCGCAATCCACCTCTTACTCGCTTATCCGAAAAGCCATATTGCACGCTCGGTTCTATCTCTAGCCAACGCCTGTTATTGGCTTCAAATTCTTTTTTGTAAGTACCTTTTAGGTTGGCTACAAAACCTTGAACGGTGTTGTATTGCGCCAAGAGTAGAGGAGAACCAATACTGAAAGATTGTCGTTTGATGGTCTGTCGATAAGTGTAACCCAAGACTAAGTTCTCAAAAAGAAAACGATTATAGATATTGTCCATTGAGTCCAAATAAGGCTCAGAGGTCATAATTGTATTAATACTGTCTTTTTTGATATAATCAATTGTTTCATCTTGTGTCAAAGGCATCGGTCGAATACTGTCCCAGTAGGTTTCTGTTCTTTCGTTAGAACCTTCTTCTATTTTTAAAATTTCATTATTAAAAAAGCCTTTAGGATAATTTACATCAAGGTTATAATCTTTAAAAACACCAGAAAAGTTACCTTCTACTTTGAACATAAAAAGGGATAAGTCAAATTGAAGTGTTGTCGAAAAATTCAACCAAATATCAGGCTTGCGAACAGGAACATAGACTTGCTTGAAGTACATTGTATCCAAAATGTTGACTTGACAAGCGCGTCCAGTTAGGAACAAGTCGGTGCTGTGAATATTCCACAAATCTTCTACTATATATATATAGCCACCCATTGTGGCTGCATAACTATCTTTTGGGATGACTTTGATTTTGTTGATTTTATAACCATTTTCATCAAAATAGCCTTCTAATTTATATTTATAAAAACTCAAAGCATTATCGGCTATCGGCGAAACGACGGCACGGTTGATTTGAATACTATTTTCATAAAAATTAAAATTAATTGAACTGGCTTGATTAAAGCTAAAACCGTTATCATCTCCACTGATTTTGGACGAAATCATCACTTCACGGTATTGATTTGGGCTTTCAAAGTAAACTTCTGATACGGATTCTGATAAATACAAAATTCCTTGACCGTTACTATCTACCATACCGCCAAGGTCTCCGACTTCCATTCCAAATATGGTCGCAGGCGTATCTTTGAGGCGTTGTGTTCCTTTTACATAAGCATTACAAGAATGCTTTTGGACTAAATTTTTGTAGTATTTACGCTTTTTGATGGCTTCTCTGATAACTCGATAGGCGGGATCTTCGTCGGCATTGACGACTACTTCGGTAAGCTCAACTTGTGTTGATTGAAGAGTTGCATTGAGTTCTAGGTTGTCATTTTTTACGTTGATTTTTTTTGAAAAAAGTTGATAACCAACATATTGAAAAACTAGTTCGTAATTGCCTGATTTGACTTCAAATGTATAAAAACCGTCTTCGTTAGAGGATGTTCCAACGGAAGTTCCTTTTATATATACACTGGCAAAAGGTAACGCTTCTCCTGCTTCGTTGGTTATTTTTCCGCTAATAGTTGCTGCGTTGATATTTGCGACTATTATACAACTGACTAAGAGTAATAAAAATATTTTTTGTATCATTTTTTCTAATCGTAATAAATATGAGTTCTTTATGATTTTTATGTGGTCATTCAAAATGTCACCTACTTAAGTGAAGAAAAATAAATAACTAGCACCATTCTACTTTTTCTTTGTTCTATTTAAAAGCACTTAAAAAACGAACC
>CAKZLT010000294.1 GCA_937127195.1 uncultured Saprospiraceae bacterium | reverse complement strand
TTTATTAGCTTATTTTAAACAAATCAAAGTTTTAGGCTAGTAGAGTTTCTTATTACAATGTTATTTTTGTGACTTGTTTTTTTGATTATTTTTTTTGAAAAAAAATGAGATAAATTTAATTTTAACTTTTTTGACAAAAAAAAGATAGAAAAAAATTCAACTATTAAAAAATAGGAAAAAATAAGTATTTATTCTCCTGTAACATTCTATATAAATCAGTTTTAATTATTTGTGGTAAATTTTGACAGTCAAAAAAACTATAATTGTGACAGATTATTTAGACTCTATTTGTAAAGCATTTTCGGGTTAAATAGAAAATTCTTTTTTGTTGCAATGAATACTTAAGATTCTTTATGATTTTGCATGGTCATTCAAAACCATAAAGAATCGAATCAATTAGCTTACTATTAATATATGTTTTTGGGTTATTCAAAAACATTCAGTGATAAGAAATATGCTTACAAAACAAAACTATTAATTAGGAATAAATGAATGAAAAACCAGTAATAGTTCTCGCTTATTCTAATGACCATGATGCTTACTTGGATATGGTGGTGCGCGAACGCAAAAACGTCTATAATACGTTGCGACCATATCATGATAAAGACTATTTGCAGGTCGAAAAGGCAGAACACACCTCTATTGATGACTTTTTTGACATCTTTAGTAGATATAAAAGTAGGGTTGCCATATTTCACTATGGCGGTCATGCTAGTGGCTCGGGTTTGCAGCTTGAAGGGGCAGGCGGAGCCGTCGAGACTGCTGGTGCGGCAGGATTGGCTCAACTCATGGGGCAACAGGAGAATTTACAACTTGTTTTCCTTAATGGATGTGCCACTAGAGGGCAAGTTGAAGCACTTTTGGAGGCTGGTGTAAAAGCTGTTATTGCGACCGCCGTAGCTATAAATGACGTTAAAGCAACCGAATTTGCAGAGCAATTTTATAGAGCATTAGCTGGTCAAGCAACGATTGAAAAGGCTTTTAATATCGCCAAATCATTCATTGCGACTAAGTATGCTTCTGCCAAGCCAATCAAAAAATCCAAAGGTCTTAAGCTCAAGAAAAAAGGCGGCGACGCTCCAACGGAATTACCGTGGGGACTTTATACCGATGACGAATCTACCCTTCAATGGAAGTTACCGACGATGGCTCATAATAAGCTCATTGTTCGTGGAGGCGGTGGATTTCAGGGTAAGAAAATCCAACTCAATGTCAAATTTATTCAAACCTTATTTAAGGTACTCGCGCCACTTAATGATAATATTCAATTCTTATTAGAACAAGCTAAGAAGAAGAAAAAAATGGACATCAGACGCGTTCGTCAAGAAATCGTCGATAGTTATCCTGCTCCTGTCGGAGAGCAATTGCGAAAGTTATTTGCGAGTAATGATATTGATGTTGGACGACTCAAGCAACTCGTTCATAGT
Source organism: uncultured Saprospiraceae bacterium (assembly GCA_937127195.1). GTDB lineage: Bacteria > Bacteroidota > Bacteroidia > Chitinophagales > Saprospiraceae > CAKZLL01. The sequence goes on along the minus strand of CAKZLT010000294.1, from coordinate 210 downwards.
TATGATGTAACGGCTCAATTGCTGTGTTTTACCATGCTTTCTCAGCTTTGGGATTGTAAGATGAATCAGGATTTGAATTTTGTCATTGAAGAAGAAGACTTGGTTGGTTTCAATAGTTTCCTTTCAATGAGTTCCGAAAGTCAACCAACCTTTGATTATGCTGAAATGATGAATTCTATTTATCATATTTTCACCAAAAATAATATTGAA
>CAKZLT010000293.1 GCA_937127195.1 uncultured Saprospiraceae bacterium | reverse complement strand
GGAGCTATTTTTTATGTTTTTTAAAATGGAAAAGAAAAAGCTAGATTGGGTACATTATTTTTTTCCTACTCCCTTATCTTCTTAATTCTTGCCAAATTAACCAATTCAACTCTCTGTTGTCGAATACAAAAAAACAAGTAATAATCATTGTAATTAATATTAATGACAACAGTATTATCATAATATTTCCTTGCTGTTTGGTTAAGCCATGATTTGATTTTTTTTCCTTGAATTCATCAATAAGTTTATCATCTAGCATATTAGCCTTTAGTTTTCTATTTTTTAACTAAAAAATCTACCTCGCTATCATTAGTTTTTTAGTAATCACTTGTCCTGTTTCTTCATGTATCAACTGAACGATATACCAGCCATTAGGTAAATTAGCCGTATTAATTCGATTATCTAACCTTTCAGATTGCATTAACATCCCGATTGTATTATAGATATTATAGTGATAATCTTGATGATTTCCTTTTTCCAATTCTATATTCAACCAGTTAGTTGCAGGATTCGGGTATAATTTTACATTGATAACCGTTTCAGCTTTCTTAACCGCAGTAGAATGATATTCTCCCATTCCCAACACAGGTCGAATCATGATGCTACCAGGTGCAGGTTGAACGTTTGCGCTATCTATTTTTTCCCAAGTGTTTCCTATATTTTGAAAAATATTTTTGAAACCTCCAACACTGTTTCTATCATAACCAATCAAGAAAGAGCGACCTATTGACGGCGGCGTAGTTGCTTGCTGCCAACCAACATAAAAAGTTGTTCCCGCAGGAATAAACAGCGCGCTTGTATCCAAAGAATAAGTTGTCCAACTATCAATAGAGTCAACATAAACTGCTCCTATAAAGTTACGTTGATAGGCTGGTGTTGAATTCAAATCATTCAGCCACACTTTCAAATTGATGCGCTGATTGGTAATATTACCCGACAACCGCGGCAAATTGATGCGAATAGCTTTCAAAGTATCATCTACGTTAGTATGAAAACGAACTGCAAATTGGTCACCTATTCGACCACCTGCTACTGCTGTCTCTGCATTTCCATCATCGTAAGCAAAGTAATCATCAAAAATAAATTGACGACGAACCGTGTCATTTCTAACCACAGGTGCAACCGTTGCTTGTTGATTTGATGGTGTCATATTGACTTCAAGTGTAAATGAAGTGCCATCCAAATCATTCAAATTAGCAAAATAATTGCGGATAAGACCATACTCAATCGCGTTAATTACACTATCAATTTGATGCATCCCAACAGGAATATTACCATTAATTGGTGGCGTACCTTGATTCAAAATGTTCGTTCCAAAGTCCGTTCCGACACCTTCATCATTCGAAAGCAACAAATTAGCAGGACCAACGAATTGTGTTGTATTAAAATGATTATGAATTGTAATACTATTTTGAGTAGCTAATTCGTCATCTACAAAACCTTCAAAGTGCCTCCATGGCAAAGAAGTATATTCTTTAAAAATTGAAATCGGTTTTTTGGTAAAAGCAACATCATTCAAAATAGGGGTAACATTTTGTCCTTCCGTCACTCGAACGTAATCGACGTGCCAAAGGTCGCGCAAGCCTGTCAGCGTTGCATAATTTCTAAACCTGAATTGAAATCCTTTATAAAAATAATTGTTATTGGTTATTTCTATATTTACAAAATTGAAGGCAGGCGTTTCATAACTTACCGTTGTATCCGCATAAGCCCAAACCGTCACCCAGTCATCATTGATAGTTTTTAGTTCTAAAAATAATGAATCATTCACGCCAGGCTTATCTCCATAACCTCTCGGCTCATAAAAAAAACTTACTTGGACATTACTTCCTGAATTTCTTCCACTCAAATCCAGTGGCATCGAAGTCAAAGTATCTGCACTTCCTTGACCAGAGTTACCATAAGGCGCGCCGAATTGATTGACTCCATCAAAGGTAGCTACTCCAATTGTTGGTGGATTTATAGCTATTGTATTATTAACATAAGTCGATTTATCTATCCATAGGTCACAGTCAGGATAAGGTCCAGCATAAGAAAAATCATCAATAAATGGCAAATCTAAGGTGTCGATAATGCCACCGCCTTTTTTGATTTTAACTGGTTGTAATAAATCTGCATTACTCTTCAAAACCGTATTTTCGTTCAAAGGTACGGTGTAAAGTTGTGCGTTGGTCACTAAAGTTCCTGTCAAAAAAAGTACAAGAATTGAGAAATATCTCATAAAACTATTTTATTTTTTAGAATTTCTAATAATCTTAATTAACACTTAATTATTAGAGATTTAAATATCTGGTCAATTAACCCTTATCTGTAACGGTTCAAAATTAAGAATTGTCATTCATAAGGATAGATTTTTTTTATTATCGTCCGCCAATAGTAACTAAAGTATCAGGTTCTGTAATAAAATCCTTATCTACATCACAGCCAATCGGAGCATCTCTAGTCAACCATAAATCTATTTCTTGCCCTTTTTTGACCTGTCTTCCTCCCACAAAAACAGGATGCTGTCGATAAACATAGGCTGCTGCCGAGTCCAAAACGTTGGCATCTGCAATCACAGTCCCAACCCTCAAGTCATAGCCTTCTATCTTAAATCGAGACATATCATAAGTATCGCATTTGCAGTTTGGCAACGCGACATCTTCTCCCATTCCGCTGGCTATCACCAGATACAAGGTTGTTCCTTCTTGGAGACTTGGCGCGTATTTGACATCTCGATATGGTTCTAAAAGCGTTGTATCGCCCGATTTATTCACCAAATAGACTTCTAGTACTGTATTTTCTGCCTTATCAGGAATTGCTCTAAGAATGGTTGCTTTAAAGTTTCTATTTTTTAACGATTTAATAGCTCTTGCTGCATCGCGCCCCCAGATATTAGGAATCGTCTGATGTGGCTGATTGATTTGTTGGATAGTTACGTAAATCGTTCGGTTCGTTTTGATTTTACTGGCAGGATACGGATCCTGTGTCAAGATAGACAACAAAGGCGGACGCTCTCCAGTAATCGTGTCTTCAACATTCACCGAATCAACATGAAATCGAATGTTATTGTACTTCGCCATGGCTTCCGAAATATTCATTCCAACCAAATCAGGCGTTTCTATCGCTTTTCCATGTTTTGAAAATAAATGTGTAAACACAAATATCAACACCAAAAAGGCAACAATTACAAATAACATAGCAGTAAAATTCTTTAAGAAAATTTTACTGCTAATAAAATAGAAAAAGTTTTTAAAAGCTACTTTTATCGTTTGCCACGCTTTTTTCATAAAGAGGCGGATGTATTTTTTTATAAAATTTGACTACCTAAAAACTTCAAAAACATCAAAATTAATTTTATGAGTCATTAATTTCTTATAAATAGAAGTCGCGTAAAATTACCTTTTTTGTTTGATTCTTTAATCTTTTTTATAAAAGT
>CAKZLT010000292.1 GCA_937127195.1 uncultured Saprospiraceae bacterium | reverse complement strand
AAGAAATAGCTTATCAATAAGTATTATTTCATTTTTCTATTTTAATAACTTTATTATTTTTATCATAAAGTACACGACTTATTATTTTTTCATTTTCTACTATACTTTTAAGATATTCACCGTTTTCATTGTAATATATATGAGTATAATCCTTTTTAGATTTATATGTAGTTAAACTTCCTAAATCTCCAACTGGAGAAAAAGTTTTTCTATATATTTTTCTACCAAAATTATCATATTCAATCATAATTTCTATCGTGCCATCCCAATAATAATGTATCTCTGTTCCTATCTTTTTATTCTTTTCAAAATAACTTTTGAAGTTTAATATTCCTGTATCTAAAAAATGATAAGTTACCCCCTCTAACTTCCCTAATCTAAAGTTCTCTATTTTTTTAATTACACCATTTTCATAAAACTCTTGCTGCGTTCCATGTTTTTTATCATCTAAATAGTTTTCTGTTTTGCATACCTTTCCATTTAGATAATAGCTATACCAAATTCCTTGTTTTAAACTATTACTATCTATTTCATTAAATGATTTTATCCCTTCCTGTCCATATAAGGTAAAAGAAAAAATCACCAATAAAATGGTTTTTAAAGCTGTCTTTATAAGTTTAATGCTCAAAACTATAAATTTAACAAAAGCCTAATTATCAATTATTTTCTATGATTATAAAAATACTCCATCAACTGATGAAAGTTGACTAATTCTTTTTCAGAGATAGCACTTTTACTTTCTATGTTTTGATATTCTTTGAATATTTTTTCAAAATGAACTTCTGGAATATCCGTAACACTTGCTAAACGTTTAGTCATTTTTTCATTAACATCCGCCATGTTTTTAATCGGAATATGATAACGAGCATTGACGTGATTAGCAAACAAACGCATCTGTTGCATAGCCAACTGTCTATGGTCATTTTGTTGCCAATGTAGCATCCCGATAGTCTCCACAAACTCCAAAGAAGTATTCACATTTGGCTCTAAAACAGGTATTATTCGTTGTCTGCGTTTTGCTCTAAACATCAAATACAGCAAGCCACTAGCCAATAACAAGTACCAAGCCCAAGCCAAACTTCGTTGCGAAAGTATAAACTGCAAAGGTGTTTTATCCGTCAAATCAGCTCCCGTATTAACCGTTCCGCCTGTTTCATCAATCCTTGATGGTATTCCACCTATTGGATTTTCTTTATCCCAATAAATATCTCCATCTTCGATATGCCCCAATACTTTTTCTACATAATCCCGCTTTCCTTCTTCAATTAAGTTGATGTTAGAAAACATAATCGGTGTAGAATGCAAATAGAAATAGCCGTTTCCATGAGGTATGCGAATGAAGTTAGCTAAGCTGTCATTCATAAAACCTAACTCCAAATAATCAGGAATTTCATCATAACAGTAATCACTCCAATTGATGTATTCCCAATTTCTCGAACGGGTTTTATGCCTATATTTATGAGTAAAAGAAGTTGTGTTTTTGAGTTTAGGATGTATTAATTTTGCATTGACGGTAGAGTCATTATATATTGAATAACTTCTATTATAATTCAAATCACAATCTTCAAAAGCCAAAAAATCACTAATAAAATCAGCAGGAAGGTAACGCGCCATAATAAAAGCATTGTTTCCATTTCCAACAAAATCCAATAATTTTTCTGCTCGTATCGAATCCAAATACATTCCATAACCTAAGAAAACATAAGTTGCAGGATTATCTGTCGTTTCAGGTAATTCGTCTTTCAAACTACCAATATCCTTGAATTGATAGTCAGAAAAAGTGTTTTTCATTAGCTCATACATCGCATAACCACCGTAAGGCTGATCGCTATCTACTTTATAACTCTCGCTCCAATCATAAAGATTTTTGTTCAAGCTATTAAAATATAATAGACCGCCCAGTATAACGACCGCCACAAGTGCCAATGATATTATCGTTTTTCTATCAAACATGAATTAGTTATTAGTTACCTATTTATTAATCGCTAATAAAAGCCATTCAATATTCAATCAATTACTGATTCTTTTTATAAAGGTTAAAAAACGCGGACGAAGTTGCTCAAATTCCTTCTTTTCAACTTCTACATCGCCATACCAAACTCGTTCAAATAATCGAGTAATCGACCTAAAAGTCTTAAATTGAGGGTGCGATTGCATTTCTCTGATGTATTGATTATTCGTTTTATCGCGTTTCCACTTAATGCTTTTACGCTCCGAAAGCAACTTGATTATTTGTAAATAATACAATCGAACTGCCAATTTATAATCTTCATTATCTAAGGCGTGTCTTGCAAATCCTTCTAAATCTGCTTCGTGCAAATTCTCTTCTATGGCTTCCATTGAGTAGCCTATTTCTTTTTTATTGACCGCATTATTTGATTTAAAAGTATTACCTCCGAGCAATTTGATAATCAAAAATACTAAGCCTCCGATGATAATCGAAAAGAATAAAATCTGAAAAAAACCACCCCAATCACCCGAAAAGATAGAACTATTTCCTCTAAACATAGAAGGATTATTGTTTGAACGAGTTCGTTCCCGTTCTTCTCGTTCTCTCTCTTTTTTCTTTTTTCTTGGCGAAAAATCAAGTTCTCCAGTTGCCTTATTCCAAGCACTTGAAGTAATTTTTCGTTCCTCCAAAGGTTCAGCTAAATACTCTTGTTGATTAGCTGATTGAGCCTCTAAGTTGCTCATATTCAACGAAATCAACAAAAATGGCAGTAGCCAAAGTTTATATTTAAAAAAAGTAAAAATCATATTTTTTATTTAAGTACAGTCGAATTCATTCGACTTGACAAACTTTTGCTCAATAGTCAAATAGATTCGACTATACATTCAATTAACCTTCCTGTTCCAAACCATAAGCCTGCTTGCGCACACCAATATTTTTGATACGTTCTTTCAAAGCATCAGCATCTTTAATTTCCTTCAAAGAAGTATATAATAACGCTGTACTTATCATAAAAACAGGAATAATCAAACAGAAAAACAATGAAAATACCAGTATCAATATACTTGACAAAACGGCTGCCATACCACTTGCTTCTAATGAGAAATTCCAGCCAACTACCTCAATCATAAACCAAAGAACAGGCGAACTAATCAAATAAGAAAACATACAGCTAATCAAAACCATAATAAAAAAACTACCGTAAATACTCCCAAAACCACCTGATGCCAGTGAGAACATTCTTGATAATCCATCGAACGGATTTTTCTTTTCTTGAAGAATGACAACCAACCACATTAATAAAAATGGGACAACAAAAATCGTAAATAAGACACTCACTCCAATACTTGCATTCAATAGCACCGCATTAAAAAGTCCCCAAATACCAACCGAAATCAACCATCCTACTAGATGAAATGAACGAGCAAATCTTTCTGTTTTTGAAATAACTCTAATCATCGTAAAGCT
>CAKZLT010000291.1 GCA_937127195.1 uncultured Saprospiraceae bacterium | reverse complement strand
TTTCTTAGACCAATATACGTTCGAGCGCGGAAATCCACTTTTGCAACCACAATTCACCAACTCGTTATCATTGACTTATGGTTATATGAATGCGGCTTATTTGACATTCAATTATAGCAGAACGACGGATGCCATGACTGAAATTATTCGTCAAGATGATTCGTTGCAAGTGACTTTTCAGACAGAAGAGAATATAGCACAATTTGATAATTTTAGTATTAATCTTTCAACGCCAATTCCTGTAACAAAGTGGTGGATGATGCGCGTGAATCTGACTACTTTTTATAATAAATTCTATTCGGAATATTCGGATGCTTCAGTTATTGACAGAGAATCGTGGGCAGCGAATGCTTATTGGAGTAATAATTTTACTATTAATAAAAAAATAAGAGCGGAAGTATCTGCCAATTATCAATCGGCAATGAACTACGGAATTATAGATATGGCGGCACAATGGGGTGTTGATGCTGGATTCAATATGTCTGTTTTGGATGGAAAAGGTCGTTTGAGTTTCAATGTAAATGATATTTTTAATACGCGCCAATTTGGAGGAATTATTCAGCAAGAAAATATTGATGCCAACATTAATAACAAATGGGAAAGTCGTCGTTTGTTTGTTTCCTTTTCGTATAATTTTGGTAATAATGATGTAAAACCAAATCGAAGAAGAAAAACGGCTACGGCTGATGAGCAAAATCGTGTGAGTCAATAATTAAATACGTGAACAAAAGTAATGTCGTAATTAGAATTAGAAGTTGTTTTTTAGAAGAGAACCGCCTTGAAGGATATTTTCCTTTGAGGCGGTTTTTTTATAAAAAAGTCAAAATATTGTTATTAGGAATATTTAACTTGTAGTATTTTTGAATACTTTGATAATTAGAAATGATAGACAATATAGATATATTACCCATTTATGAAGCGGTTTTTCTGGAAAAAGATAATGTCCCTGGCGGCACGACATTACCTTGTCAGATGACGGTAGTAGATAAAAATGAGAATTTGAAAGGCGTTTATATTGTTAAAGTATTTGGTCAAAGGCATATTGAGCAATATAATCCTACAAATAAAGAAATCATAGCAAATATATTAGCACAAGCCTTTGAAATTAGAGTTCCGAGTTTGGCATTAGTAGAAGTACCTTTATTTATTATAGAGGAAATGAAACAGAATCCTGTTTATGGAAAGTCTGAATTGAAAGCAGGTTATTATTATGGTTGTGCTTATATCGAAAATACAGCTAGCTATGAAGCAGGTTTAGAAACGAATACTTATGAAACATGGGAGTTAGCGACGATATTTGCGTTTGATGTATTAATTCGTAATTTTGATAGGCGAACCCAAAAGCCAAATATTTTGTTTAAAGAACAGGAATTCATTCTAATTGACCATGATTTGGCATTAGACCTTACAAAGGATTATGCTTGGTACAAGTCTAATCAAACCTATCAAAAAGTAGTTAAAGGAGTTAAAGGAGAGCATATTTTCTTGAAACACCTCAAAGCAGTTCATGAAGTTGAAAAGATAACTTTTGATGATTTTATCATGGATTTGCGTGGTTTAGATTTTAAAGAATTAGACAAAGCTCAAAAAGTATTAGAAATGCTCGATATGGATACTTCTGATTTTGAAGTGATTAAGGAGTATTTGAAATCAATTCAAGCTGATAGCACAAATTTTCAGCAATTATTAATAGCATTAATACAAACATGAGAAAAATATTTTCATACAGTGTTTTACGATTTAGACCATCTTATTTGCTAGAAGAGCAGATAAATATTGGTTTATTGTTTGTGTTTCGTGGTGAGCGAAAAGTTGTTTTTTTGCGACCTAATAATTTGAATAGAGTTCAATCATTTTATCCAAGTGCTGATATAATCATTCTTGAAAAATATCTAAAATCATTTGAGCAAAAAGCTAGAAATTTATCAAATCATACTCATCAATTGGATAATATCTTCAAGACTTTTATTCCAACAGATGCAAGTAATTTATACTTGACAACATCTAAATCGGGACAATATTCAGATATTAATACGACATTGAATTATTATAAAAAAGAATATTTTAGTATATATAACAATCAAGCTTCTAAACGAAACTGGACAGGAGATTTTTTGATTGGAATAGTCGTATATTTAATTTTAGACTATTTTAAGAATCAGAAAGAAGTATCTAGTAAAATAATCAAAAAAGATATTCAACAAAAATTTGGGCATCTAAAAGCTATTGAAATAGAAAATATTTATGCTTCTGTTGAAAATGAAGTATTTTCTAACAATGATGGAATTTTAATTCAAAAAAATACAAATCAAAATATTAATATAATTGTAGAAAAAGTAATTAATCAACTCGGTAAGCTGGCATAGATTTGTAAAAGTATTCACCAAAAAACATAGAATAATGACTTTTCTAAAAAACACATTCAGTCTTATTTTATTTTTAATGCCCTTGACGATTTTTAGTCAAGACAGTATTGATTTGAGTTTACGATTCATTCCAAACGATACCTTTACTTATCAATTCAAATCCGAGCCTGCAAAAGATGGCTACGGAATAAATGATGATGAAGTCACTCGAATTTATGAATTAGATTTTTTTGTTAAAAAAGTAAGTACAAACGGCACGGCAAATATAGAAACAACTTTTGCGCGTCAGATTTACAAAATGGGATATGGTAGGAATATGGTAATGTTTGACACTAATTATCCTGATACCACGAATGAATATTTTAATAAAGTGGGTTATTCATATATGGAGCAAATCGGATACAAAAATGCTTATCTGATGTTTCCAAATCAAGATATGCAATTGGCTGATGCAAGCAATATTGAAAAAAACGTTGCTCCTAATTCTCATTCAACAACAGGTGTTTCTACTCAATTACATTTACTCAATTTTCACCCAAATCATTCTGTAAAGATTGGTGATACTTGGTCAAAAACTTTTTTTGAATTATTTGTTGACCAACAAGTTGACTATCAATTTACCCTGGAATCAGAAAATGATACGGCTTATGTTGTCAAAGTTGATGGGAAAATCAGTTCAAAAGGCTCATTGTCTGCTCCTGTCGATATGTTTCATCAAACTGTTCAAATCAAACAGAATCTGTTTGGAACAGAAAAAGGTTACATAGAGGTCGATAAAAAAACAGGCTGGGTTACACGACTTTTTATCAATCAAATAAAATCTGGTTTTTTTACAATGTATAATGTTGATGTTCCGAATGATGATGGACAAATTATGCCAATAAATACGCAAAAGAATATTGATATAGAAAGGGTGAAATAATAAAAATAGAACTTGTAAATTTGTTTTTAAATGATGTATTTTTCATAAAAAAAGAGGAACTTGCACCAATATCTTCTAAGAACTCGTTATAGAACCACAATTAAAATCGTTATGAAAAACACATCAATTTTTATATTCAGCCTTTTAAGCATTCTAGTTATTACATCTTGCGGTTATTCAACAATGGGTGGCGGTGGAGCAAATCGAAAGGATAGAACGAGTAGTCCGAGTGCTATTTTTTTTGAAAAAGCTAAATTTGATAAAGTATTATCAATGGCAGAAGCAGAACAAAAACCAGTATTCTTAGATTTTTATACCGATTGGTGCGGCCCTTGTCGTTGGTTAGATAGAGATGTATTCCGAACGGAGAATGCCGCGACGTATTTTAATAAAAATATTATCAATCTCAAGGTTAATGCAGAAAAAGGAGAAGGCATCGAATTAGCTCAAAAATTTAATATTAAGGCTTATCCAACGTTAATATTCCTGAAACCTGATGGAACGGAATTGTCAAGACACGTCGGAATGACAACTTCAAACCGATTGGTCAATATGGGCAAAAAATCAGTTAAGGTGATTACCCAAGAAAATGAAGCAAAGAATAAAGGCAAGAAATAAACGGGTTGCGGGTTGTGAGTTGCGGGTTGTGAGTTGCGGGTTGTGAGTTGCGGGTTGTGAGTTGCGGGTTAGCTACCGCTACTAGTCCAAACAAATAGCGGTAGCTAACCCGCAACTCACAACTCGCAACCCGCAACTCACAAAAGAAAACTATGACAACATTACCACTTTCGGATTATAATATATACATCGGAACAGACATTTGGGAGACTTTTAATGAATTAATAGCATCAGAAGAGCCAGCACAAATTGCGGTACTCGTAGATGAAAATACCAAGGAGTTTTGTTTGCCTATTTTTAAAGAAAAAACAAACTTTGATTATAAAGTCATTGAAATTCTATCAGGCGAATTACACAAAACGCTAGATACTTGCCAGCAGATTTGGAGCGAAATGATGGACTTCAAAATGAACAGAAATGGCTTATTGATTAATCTCGGCGGCGGAGTCATCGGAGATATGGGCGGTTTTTGTGCAAGTACTTTCAAGCGCGGAATGCGTTTTGTGCAAATGCCGACAACGCTATTATCGCAAGTAGATGCGTCGATAGGAGGGAAGTTAGGGATTGACTTTATGGATGTTAAAAATAGTATTGGTGTTTTTAATAATCCGCAAGCTGTTTTTGTAAATACAGTTTTGTTGGATACTTTGCCAGCTAGAGAATTACGAAGTGGCTATGCCGAAATGATTAAACATAGCTTAATTGCCAATGCAACAGATTGGAAAGAACTTTTGGGGATAAGTGATTTAGCGCACATAAAGTGGGACAAATTGCTTGTATCTTCGCTTAAAGTTAAGCAGCAAATCGTCGAAGAAGACCCTTTTGAGCACGGAATTCGGAAGGCGTTGAATTTTGGGCATACGATTGGACACGCGATTGAAAGCCATTTTTTGCATACAGACAAGCGATTATTACACGGTGAGGCAATCGCCGCAGGTATGATTTGCGAAAGTTATTTGTCTTATTTGAAAAGTGGATTATCAAAAGCTGATTTGGAAGAGATTACAACTTATTTACTCAAAATATATGGTAAATGTAGTATCTCGGACAGCGTATATCCTGAATTACTGGCAACTATGCGACAAGACAAAAAGAATATCAGCACAGAAATCAATGTGACTTTATTGAATGCAATTGGAGTTTGTCAAGTTAATCAATCAGGAACGCCTGAGGAGATTATCAAATGTCTTGACTATTACAATAGTTTGTAAATAATACTTGAACATACTTTCATGTATTGATGTTTTTAGTACAGTCGAATTTATTCGACTATTTAATATAATTAAGTTGAATGAACCTGCCCGATGCAGGCGGATTCGACTATACAAAAAATAAAAAATAATGGCTAAGGCAAGTTTTAATGATATAATCAATTCAGATAAACCAGTATTAATTGACTTTTATGCTGATTGGTGTGGTCCATGTAAAGCAATGGCACCTATTTTACAGGATTTGAAAACAGATATTGGAGATACAGGAACAATCGTAAAGATTGATGTAGATAAAAATCAGCAAATTGCTGGAGCATTTAATGTAAGAAGTATTCCTGCTTTTATGGTTTTCCAGAATGGAGAAGTCAAATGGCAAGGAGTGGGAATGCGCACTAAGCAGCAATTGAAGGAAGCAATGGAGTTGGTAGGAGCGTAGTTTTGAAATTAAAAGGCTTTAGGGTTTTAAAAGGAAAAGGCTACTAATAAAGGAGTCTCTTTTCCCTAAGCGCGTAGCGCGGTCTTTTGGTCTCTGTTCTAAGTTAGAAACAAAAAAGAGATAAGGTAAATACCTTATCTCTTTTTTTTGTCCTTAATGATAGTAAGAATAATCCACTAATCTTTAAGTAGTCTATTCAAAGTATATTCAGCTTTCATTACCTCAACTCTACGAGTTACAGATGGTTTTGTGAAATGCTTACGCTTGTACAACTCTCTTCTTAATTGAGTGTCTCTTACTTTTCTTTTATAAGATTTCAACGCATTGTTGATATTCTTATCTTTTACTTCAATTACTAACATATTAGATTTTTGAAATGTATCATCTTTTATTAAACGCAAATAAGTAAGGACAAAAGCCTAGTGTATTTAATAAAATAGATACAATATGATTAATTACAATTTTAATAAGAATAGGAATGCAATTTTTTTTGAAAAATAATCGCAACTTCTATACTTTATAAAGGAAGAAAAAGTTAGGATTTATCTATTAAAACAATAGATAGAAAGCGAACCCACAAACTTCTCTCGCCTAAACGTCGCAAAAGTATGATTTTTATATAAAAAAAACTAATAATTAGACTTTTATCTGTGAATCTATTGAAGTTTTTTGATTCAAAAGATAATAGAAAGGAAATAAAGGCTATTTACTATAATTAAATAACTGATGTTGCGCTGAGTTGATTAGATATTAAAATTGTCTTTCTCTTAAATTTTTAAGATGATGAAAATTGCGCATTTTTTCTTTTGCACCGAAACGAGTTCGGTATGCTAGCACCATAGCTGCAAAAGAAAAAAAAATCTAGTCAAAAACGCCTTCACTCACTATTTTATGCTATTCGTTATTATGCCGAGGCGGCATAAAGGCGATTTTCAGCAAGCTAAAAAACAGCATAAAATAGTGGTTACGGCTAACTTTGACAATCATGAAAACTCAAAATTATGCAGAATTTAATCTTTAAACCTTATTAGAAAATCAATGATTGCGTAACATGAATTAGTTAATGTACTGACTGATGTTATTTATATAAAAAACACTAATAAGAGAAAGTTGTCCACACGAATACATTTTTTTATCCTTTTAAAAATATAAAAGTCCTAATTTTATTCCGTCTTTTTATGAATTTATAAAAAATCATACTTAAATGAAAGTAACACTTTACAAATTATTAATTCTGTTATGTATAATCTGCACATCAACAGCTAGTTTTTCTCAAAATAGAACGATTAGTGATGAAATTTTATTCAAAACTGGAGTTAAATCGCTACCCAACAATGTCGATGCATTCATTGAAAATCCGAATATTGGAATAAATGAAGTAACCGATGGTTATATTTATCGTTTAGTTCAGTTTCATGATATGCCAAATTTGACTGAACAAAAGCAATTTTTTGCTTCTGGTATTCAACTAATTGAATATATTCCTAATAAAGCGTATTTAGTCGCTATTCCTGTAAGCTATAATTTTTCATTATTAAAATCTTTCAACGTAAGAGCTATTACAAAAATGGCGAAAGAAGATAAAATGAATGAATATCTTCGTAATGAAGTATATCCTGATTGGAGTGTTGAAGGAGAAGAAATCAAATTATATGTCAAGTTAAACGGAAATATTAGCAAATCAGACGTGTTGTCTGCTTTTTTGGCAAAAGGCGCAAAAGTCTTGGATTATTACTATCGTAATAATTTAGTTTTTATAAAAACAACCAAATCTGCAACGGCTATTGACAGGATAGTTAATATTCCTTTTGTGAATTATGTAGAAACAATTGACCCGCCAAGTGCGCGTGAAGATACCGATGGAAATAGCTTAAATCGTTCTCATTCTTTAAAAAACAACGGCTTAAATTATGATGGTACAGGTATCAGCGTTCAAGTAAGAGATGATGGACCTGTTGGTCCTCATATCGACTTTCAAGGTCGTATTCAAATGGTTGATGCCAATAGTACAGGAAGTCATGGTGATGGTGTTGCTGGTATATTTGGTGGAGCTGGTAACCTTGATCCTTCTCAAGATGGTGGTGCAAGCGGTGCTTTCATATATGTTACTGACTATGTAGCTAACTTTCAAGATACAACTTATGGCTTACATTTATATGACAATATGAATGTAACGAACTCTTCTTATAGTAACGGTTGTAACGCAGGATATACTGCAACAACCCAAACCGTTGATAATCAAATATATGCTAGCCCAACTTTGATGCACGTTTTTTCGGCAGGTAATTCTAATAGCAACGACTGTGGTTATGGTGCTGGAACTCAATGGGGAAATATAACAGGTGGACACAAAATTGGTAAAAATGTAATCGCTACTGCCAACTTGACGGATGTAGGTGCTTTAGCTCCTAGTAGTTCTAGAGGTCCTGCAAGTGATGGTCGCCTCAAGCCAGATTTAGCTGCTCACGGTAATGGACAAGGTTCTACTGATGAAAATAATACCTACCAAGCATTTAGTGGTACATCCGCGGCAGCTCCGAGTGTTGCTGGTGTGATTGCACAATTAATGCACGCTTACAAAGATATTAATGGAGGTCAAGAACCAGAGTCTGCACTTATCAAAGCTGCTGCAATGAATACGGCAGGAGACTTAGGAAATGTTGGGCCTGATTATAAATTTGGTTGGGGTTTGATAGATGGACGTAGAGCTTATAACCTTTTACAAGAAAATCGTTACTTAACAGGAACCGTCAGTCAAGGTAATAATAATACACATACCATTGCCATTCCTACCAATGTAGTTGAGGCTAGAATCATGGTCTATTGGATGGATCCACAAGGTTCATTATCTGCTAATAAAGCCTTAGTGAACGACTTGGATATGACTGTAACAGGTACTACGGGTACAATCACACAACCACTAATACTTAATCCAGCTCCTAATGTAACTACTTTGAATGCCGTTGCTGTTCCAGGTATTGATGACTTGAACAACGTAGAACAAGTTCGTTTAACTAATCCAACTGCTGGAAATTACACTGTAAACGTAGCAGGAACAGTAGTTCCTACTGGCTCTAGAGACTACTACGTTTTATATGAATTCATTACTGATGATATTATAATTACTTACCCTAATGGAGGTGAAGGAATTAACCCATCACAATCTGATCCTGTCCGTGTTCATTGGGATGCTTATGGTTCTGCTGGTAATTTTATGATTGAATTATCTACGGATAATGGAGTAAATTGGTCAACAATAGGTATTGCAACAGCTAATGCTAGGTCGTTCAGTTGGAATCCATCAGCTACTATTTCTGACCAAGCATTGATTCGAGTAACTAGAGGAGGAAATAGTGATGTTTCTGATGCCCCTTTTACTATAATAGATGTTCCTTCTGGAGTTTCAGTAGATACTGTTTGTGTTAATGGAGTAACCGTTTCGTGGAATGCCGTTCCTAATGCGACTTCTTACGATGTCATGTTTTTAGGAAATAAATACATGGACTCTGTGGTAAATACTACTTCATTATCTGCAACAATACCTAGCAATCCCTATATTTCTTATTGGGTTTCTGTAAGAGCTAGATATAATAGTGGTATAGGTACTCGCGCTAATGCTGTTTTTCATAGTGCTGGAATAAAGAACTGTGTCGTTTCTGATGATTTAGAAATAGCCATAATAAGTCCATCTGGAGCAGGAAGTGCTTGTAGTTCTGATTCTTTAGTAGTTGTTCAGATAACCAATTTAGGAACAAATGACGCAACAGGAGGTTCTATAAGTTATCAATTCAATGGAGCTACAACCGTAACACAAAGTATAACCAATACAATTCTTTCTGGACAAAGTATCATAGATACCTTCAATACCTTAGCACCACTTACTCCAGGAGTGACTTATGATTTAAAAACATGGGTTTCTTTTGGTGCAGATTTAGTTTCCGTAAATGATACAGCAACTTCTCAATTTGATTTATTTAGTATCCTTACTTTACCTTACTCCGAAGACTTCGAGTCTTACGCTAGTTGCGGAATAGCTAATGACTGTGGAAATACAGTTTGTTCTATTGGAAATGGTTGGATTAATATTGACAATGGAAATGGAGATGATATTGATTGGCGTATAGATGATAATGGTACAGCTTCTGGTAATACAGGACCAAGTGTTGATTTTGCTCCTGGTACTACTTCTGGTAATTATTTATACTTAGAAGCATCAAGCGGATGTAATGGTCAAGGCGCAGAATTGATAAGTCCTTGTATTGATTTATCAGGTATAACAAGCCCGCTTTTAGAAATAGGATACCACATGTTCGGTGGAAATATGGGAAGCCTACATTTCGATGTATATTCTAATGGTACGTGGACGAATGATATTATTCCTTCTATTTCGGGTAATCAAGGAGACGTTTGGAATACAGCTAATATCAATCTAACTAGTTTTATTGGTAGTGTTGTCAATATTAGAGTTCGTGGTGTTACTGGAAATGGATTCGAATCAGATATCGCAATTGATGGTTTCAATATTTTTGATTTTTCAACACCTCCAAATGTTGCTTTCTCTCAAAGTGCAACTTCGATCTGCCCAAGTATTCCAGTATCGTTTTATGATGAAAGTACTTATTTAGTAACTAACTGGAAATGGATATTTTCACCAAACACAGTTACATTTTTAAATAATACAACAGATACCTCTCAAAACCCTATTGTGTCATTTAACGCACAGGGACAATATGATGTAAAATTAATTGCAACAAACATCAATGGGTCTGACTCTTTAGTTCAAACATCATATATTGATGTAAACGGCGGTGTTCTTTTACCTTATTCAGAAAGTTTTGAATCTTTTGGTAATTGTGGTACTGCAAGTGATTGCGAATTAGAAGTGTGTTCTTTAGGAAATGGCTGGACAAATGAAGAAAACGGAACACAAGATGATATTGATTGGCGCGTAAATAATAATGCAACACCTTCTGGAGGAACAGGACCATCAGTTGACCATACTTTTGGAAACGCTTCGGGTAAATACTTATACTTAGAAGCATCAGGAGGTTGTAGCAATAGAACTGCCGAGTTGATCAGTCCTTGTATTGATTTATCATCTACAACTAACCCGTATTTTAGTCTTTGGTATCACATGCTTGGTGGTGATATGGGAGCATTACATATTGATATTTTATCAAATGGAACGTGGATAAACGATATTGCAACACCTATTTCTGGAGATCAAGGTAACCAATGGATTAAACTGGAAGTACCTTTGACAACTTATATCGGACAATCAATCTCTTTACGAGTTAGAGCTATTACAGGAAGTAATTATGAGTCAGATATAGCAATTGATGATTTCAATATTTTTGATATTACAACACCTCCTGTGGCAGCAATGGATGTAAGTAATCTTTGTGCTAACGGAACTATATTTGAAGATAATTCTACGAATGGAGCAACAAATGTATCATGGGATTTTGGTGTAAATGCAACACCTGCAACCGCAGTAGGAGCTGGACCTCACAATGTTACTTTCAGTTCGTCTAACGATCAAACCGTGAAGTTAATAGCCTCTAGTATTGTTGGTACAGATACTTTAACGCAATTAATTACTAATATCCAAGATATTCCTGTAAGTGATTTCTCGTGGACAACAGCTAACGAAACTATTAGTCTAACGAATAATTCAGTAGGAGCGACCTCTTATTTTTGGTCATTTGGAAATGGTAATTCAAGTACTTTAGCTAATCCTAATTATACTTATCCTGCATCTGGATTATACAACGTGGTTTTGACAGCTACCAATGATTGTGGCTCGACTTCTATCTCAAAAACCATTCAAATCATTGTTACTGATATAGAAAATGTATCAAAAACATGGAATATAGATATATTCCCTAATCCAAACTCTGGTCAATTCAATTTGAAGTTAGAGGGAATGAATGGCGATATTGAAGTGTCTATTACAGATATTCAAGGTAAATTAATTCGTAATTGGAATTATACAAATCTATCGGATGGTTCAATTACCTTGATTGATGCAAGCGAATTAGCTAGCGGTATTTATATCGTGAAAGTGAAAACAGATGAAGGTATTAAGAATGTGAAATTATTCATTGAGTAATTTCACAAAAAAATAGGGTTGAATTCCGTGACTTCAATCCTTTTTTTACAAGTATTCGACTTCTATCAAAAAACGACGTTTACTAAACTTTGAAAGTTTTAGTAAACGTCATTTTTTTTTAATCATAAAACCTCCAATGAACTCCCATTCTCATTGTCCAACTACGCATCGGGTATTGTGGAGCGACCAATGTATAATAGCTTGGATTAAAATTCCAACTCGGTAAATTCGTATTTACAAAATTTTCTACCGTTTCATTAAAAATCAACTCATTCGCATTTTCAACCTTTATAAACGCCCTAAAGGTCTGCACTTTGGTAGAAAAGAAAAAATCCACAATTGGTAGCGGTGCTATATTCGTATGATTTTGTAAAAAGAATTGCCCCGTAGCAGGCTGAAAATCATTAGCATAATAACTAGAATTATATCGAACATCCATTCCGACCTTCACTTGAGCGGCTCTTTTAAAAAGAAAGCCCTCAAAATACAAGCTGTGCTTCGTCACCAAACTAGGATAACGCAACACTTCCGAGTTAGAAACTTGCTGAAAACCAACCGCATTATCAAAATGAAAAGCTTTATATTTAAAATTTTGAGCTACTAAAAGTTGTAAAATATTTACCGCACTACTCTCTTGCTGTGGCAATCCGAGCGTATCCATATAAATCAAATTATTGATTAAGTGATTTTGAAAATGAATCGTCGTTTTTGTTTTTGGTATAAAAAGCTTTGCAACTAAACTGGTTTCGATAGGCTTAGAAAAGTCATTATTCCAAATTTCCTGCTTAGAAATATACGCTCTGTGCTGTATCAATGACGGGCTATATCTCTGACTAGTCAGTTTTGCATCTAATCTTCCAATCTTTTCAATATTCAAAAACGCATTGGCATCAAGCAAATAATCCGCACCATTATCCAACAAGCCTAATCGGGCTTTGACCTGCAAACCAAAATTATCGTTCGGAATATCCAGTTGCCAATCACCAGTCAAAAACAGATTATTAATAGTTGTATCTTTTGGTTCTTGCTCTACAAAAAAGACTTTGTGCCGAATGCCAACATCCAAATTCCCCATATAGGCTAGGCGAATTTTTAAGGTGTTTTCGATAGCACGATAGCCAACATAATGTCTCAAACCACGTTCATCAACCATAAAATGACCATAAACAGTAGAATCCGAAGGCGGTGCAGTATCAAAAAACTTAAAGCTAGTCGTTTCATAATTCAATTGATGCATTATAAACAAATTAGCTTTCTGCTTCTTTTCAGGGCTTTCTAAAATGGGTTTTGAGGGTTCAATTGGGCGAAAAGACAAAGTATCTAATTTGCTTGAAATACTATCAACAATAGGTTTCGGGCGTTTTTTTGGCGTTAAAGAAATGTAGTTAGTCAGACTAAAAATATCCTGATTGTGCGTCGTTTCGGCAGCCAATAGATTAACTGATAATTGAGAACGGCTCGAAAAAATGCCTCCTTCTCCGATATTCGTTACATCCGAAATACCGCCATTTTGCTGTTGAAAAAAGCTATTAGTTAGATAACTAAAGTAAGCGCGATGCCTTTTATCTTTGGATTCGTACCATGCCGTAAGAGACAGATTACCATGCTTTAACCCTTGATTTTGATAAATACCATCTTGCCTAATCCTTCTAAAATCCGCAGCGAATCGCGTTTTCTTGCCTAATTTGATAGATGCCAATGCTTTTACAGTAAACTCATTTTGGGAGGATGATTGTGTGTATTCTGCCTCAGTATAAGCTTTTCGATTATTAAAAAATCGAACTTCATTCTGCTGCCATTCATAGAGTCGATACTGATTAAAACCAACATGAAACCCTTCCCGAATAATTGGTTGATACAATAATGGTCGAGCTGGCAAACCAACATCTCCAAGATTGATATAATCAAAATAGTCAACTTCCCTAGCTGGATCGTATTGATGAAAATTCGTCAAGAGAGTATCCGAAAAAGAAAACCATTCATCAGGATTATTTGCATAAAAATAATGGATAGGCACGCTATCTGGATGGATAACCTGAAAATTCGCATCCGCCTGAGGCGCACTTCCAGACCCCAAAGAAGATGCCTTATTCAAGAGATTGGGCATTTGGGCAAATGTGCTGTAAGCGATACAGAAGCTAAAAATTATAATCGTTATCCTTTTCAATTTAATTTTTTTGAATGTTGATTTGTTTTCTTTTTTATAAAAAAACGAAATGAAATAATCGAAAGGCAATTGAAGATATTTTTATTGGCAATTGTCAAAAGTACTCTCAATTGTCCATTAGTGAAGAAAAATAAATAACTAGCACCATTCTACTTTTTCTTTGTTCTATTTAAAAGCACTTAAAAAATGAACCG
>CAKZLT010000290.1 GCA_937127195.1 uncultured Saprospiraceae bacterium | reverse complement strand
CGATTTGTTAGTAGTCATTACTACTCTACTCATTATTATATCGCCTTATAACTATCTTTTTCCAGATGTAGATATTATTCTAATTATTGCTTTTGGTGAGTTTCAATTAATGAAAAACAAAAACATCATTTGGAGCAAAAAAATAGAAGAGTTAGAATTTATAAAAAGCGATAAAACATCTAGCCAAATTCCAATTGTTACCATAAAATCAAAGTCTTTTAAAACCATTTCAATTGGTTATGGAAGACCTAAAACATCAAAATCAAAAGAGAAAATTGACTATCTGATTTTTTCCAAATTAGACTGGGAAATATTAAAGCATTACCAAGAAAGCTGATTTGCAGATAAATTAATCAAACGAAACACAAACTGTAATTAAACACAAACAAAATGCGAAAAGTACAAAAAATCAATTCAATCATATTTTGCTTCCTAATGTTACTCATCTCTTTTAATGCAAATAGTCAATTAGCTACTACAGGAAGTGAAACCGTTGCCAATACCACAATTGCTAGTAATCAACAACATCCAGCTATTGGCATAGATAGCAGCGGAACGTATATACTCGTTTGGGAAAGTCAAGGTCAAGATGATGATGATGACGAGGACACTTATGATGGATATGGTATTTATCGAGTATCTTACAATAGTGATGGAACTGTCGCCAAATCAGAAACTCTTGTCAATAGCACAGAAGAAGACCAAAGATTTCCAGATGTAGCGATGAATGCTTCTGGCGAAGCAGTTGTAGTTTGGCAATCTTATGACCAGGATGGCGATAACTGGGGCATTTATAGAAGAAAAATCAATAGCAATTTTTCGAATAGTAGCAATCAATCAAAAGTAAATTCTACGGTAACAGGTAGGCAATCAATGCCAAAAGTAGGGATTGATGATGATTTTAATTATATCATTGTGTGGGAAAGTGAAGGTGATATTTATGGCAGATTATATGGCGATGGTGGCGGAACTTCGATAAGTGAATTTCAAATAAATACGACGACTTCTAATGTTCAAAATTATCCTGATGTGGCGATGAATGAGGATGGAACATTTGTTGTTGTTTGGCAATCTTATGACCAAGACGGAGATGGTTTTGGTATTTATCATCAACGATATAATGCCTCAGGTGTAGCGCAAGGCAGCGAAACTTTAGTTAATACAACCACCTCAAAACAACAAACGACACCTAGTATAGATATGGATTCTACTGGAAATTATATCATTACTTGGACGGATAATAATGCAGATGGAAGCGCAGAAGGCATTTTTGGACAATTATATAATGCAGACGGCACAACAAACGGCAACGAATTTCAAATCAATACAACGACTTCTAACTCACAAGACAATGCAAAAGTTGCCATGTCAGTTAATGGCGGATTTTCTGTAGTTTGGAATAGTTACGCTCAAGATGGAGAAAACATGGGCGTTTATAATCAAAGTTATTATTCAGATGGAACTATAAGTGGCGCTGAAATTCAAGTCAACACTACAACTAATTACTTTCAACAATTTCCAGCAATTGCACTTTGGCATGAAGAAGAGGCTGTTATTGTTTGGCAAGATGGACAAATAGATTCTACCAATTCACTAGACACAGATGGTTATGGTGTTGTTTTTCAACAATATAATGCCGCAGCTTTACCTGTAGAATTATTGTATTTCTACGCTGAAAAACAAAATGAAAATGTTCGCCTTGATTGGCAAACAGCGACCGAAATTAACAATTCTCACTTTGATGTAGAATGGTCAACTGATGGTATTTCTTTTGAAAAAATTGGACAAGTACAAGGAGCAGGCAGCACTAATTCTATTCGCTTTTATGATTTTTTACATACTTCGCCTGCCCTTGGCTTTAATTATTATCGCTTAAAACAAGTTGATTTCGATGGAAAATACGAATACAGTGATATTTTAAACATTGAATTTCAAACTAGGAATATTGAATATCGAATTTTCCCAAATCCAGCTTCCAGTTTTATTACAATAGAAAATCTACAAGCAGATGAAGTCATTCAGATTTTTAGTGTAAATGGACAATTTGTCGAAGAACATCAATCACCAATTAATAATCTATCAATCACTCATCTTCCCAAAGGCACTTATTTTATAAAAATAGGAAATACAGTCAAACGAATTCTTATTCAATAGTAAGACAGACATTCCTGCCTGTGACAAAACATTTGATATTACATCACAGGCAGGAATGCCTGTGTTACAAAATAGTACTTTTCATTTTTGAGTAGTGGAACTATCAAAGCAATAGTTTCGATTAGTTCTGCTACTTCTTTTTTGAAAAATACAATAAGAGAAATAGAAAATACTCAACCAAAATAGATTTATATGAAAAGTATCAAAAGAATAATTCTAACATTATTAATTGTTAATTATTCATTATTAATTGCATCCGCTCAAATCTACGTCGATGCTTCTGCAACTGGCAATGATGACGGTTCATCTTGGTCGGACGCTTATCCTTATTTGCAAGACGCACTCGCAGCAGCGACAAGTGGCGATGAAATCTGGGTAGCAGCAGGAACTTACTATCCTGATGAAGGTGCAACACAAACCGATGGCGATAGAAGTCAGTCTTTTTCGTTAGTTAGCGGTGTAAGTATTTACGGTGGCTTCGATGGAACAGAAACCAGTAAATATCAAGCATTGCCTACCCAAAACGTTACTATTCTTAGTGGAGATATTGACCAAGATGGAACGTCTGATGATGATAATGCCTATCATGTTTTATATGCAGAAGATTTGACCGCAAAAGTAGATTTGAATGGTTTTACTGTAAAACATGGCTATGCAAATGGCTCAAGTCCAGACAATCAAGGAGCAGGTCTTTATAATGATGATAATGAAGATTATTTTAATGTTTACAATTGCATTTTTGAAGAAAACTATGCTAGTAGTCGAGGTGCAGGCATCAAAAACAATGGTGGAAGCACTGATGAAATGACCACTGTTTTCCAAAATTGTATTATTAGAAATAACACAGGTGCAGCGGGTGCAGGAGTATATGTTACTGTAAGTTCTACTAATACCATTTCGATTTCGTTTATCAATTGTATATTCGATACTAATATTTCTACGGGCAATGGTGGTGCGATTTATTCGTATTGTGGTTGGTCTGGAACGGCTAATGTCATTTGCATTAATAGCGTTTTTTATGAAAATAATTCAGCTTGGGGCGGTGATGCAATACAAGCAGGCGGATATGCAACCCACGAATATTCTAATTGTATTTTTTGGAGCAATGGCACTGATGAATTTAATAATAGTAGTAATGCTACTGCCACAGCTACAAACTGTATTATCAAACTCAGTAGTTTACCAACGAATACAACCGATGGCGGTAATAACTTAATGAACAGCGACCCACTTTTTGAAGATGCTGCAAATGGAGATTTTACGATACAAGATGGTTCGCCTGCTATTGATGCTGGTACTAATTCTGCGGATTTAGACGGAACAGGAAGTGGTACAGCTACGATTGAAAGTATTGCACAAGATTTATTAGGTAATCCACGAATAAACGATGGGACTTCTTTAGTTGATATAGGCGTTTATGAAGATTTAGAATGTGAATGCAATCATATAAATGGCGAAGGCACAGGAAACAACATTACGACAGGCGTTGGAAATACCATTTATGGAGATAGTAGTGGCGTGAATCTCTCTTCGGGTTCTTTTAATTCCATGATGGGTTATCAAGCAGGATATAGCTTGACCACAGGAGATAGTTCAGTTATGATGGGTTATCAAGCAGGCTATAATACAACAACAGGTAGTGAAAATATTTTCATGGGTTATTATGCAGGTCTTTATAACACAACTGGTTACAACAATATTTTCTTAGGAAGCGAAGCAGGTAAAAATAACACTACGGGTTATAATAATATCGCAATAGGAAGAAAAGCTGGAATAGAATTATCAACAGGTTACAACAATATTTTTATTGGGAGAACTTATTCTACAGGCAGTCATATCACAGGACATGATAATATTTTTATTGCCAATGATGGACCTTATGCTTTAACAACAGGTAGTTATAATGTTGTAGTTGGTCAAGACGGAAATCTAGGAGTTGCAGGCTCAGACATAAACGATGGAACATATAATACAATATATGGCGCAGGTGCTGGACAAGACCTTGGTTCTGGAACTTGGAATACTTTTATTGGGTACGATGCTGGTAATCATACAGAGTATGGAGATTACAATACTTTTGTTGGATTTGAAGCAGGTTGGGATAATAATAGGACAAATGCAACAAACAATGCTAATAGTAATACTCATATAGGTAGCGCTAATGGTACTAATGATAATAATAGAGAAGGTCTCTACCAAACCCTTATTGGAGCAGAAATATTTGCTCTTTCTTATAATGATAATGACATCGTTACAGTAGTAGGATTTAATACTTACACTAATGACAATGCTACTCTATTAGGCTCTGAGATTAGTGTTGGAGGGAGTAGAGGTGTAGCTATTGGGAATTGGGTAGGTGTAGATAATAGTGATGGAATTGGAATTGGCTACAAAACTCAAATAGAAGGCAATAGAAGTATAGGAATTGGTCATAAAACGGATGTTACCGAAGCAAATAGCATCGGAATAGGTTATCAAGCCAAGGTTTCTGATTCTTACAGTATTGCCATAGGAAATTCTAATGATGTAAGTGGAGAATATAGTGTTGCATTAGGAAATAACATAAATATTGAAAGAACGAACTCCATCGCTATTGGTTATGGTACAGCAATCAGCAGCAATCAGCAGCAATCATGAAGTTGCTTTTGGAAATACTTCAACTACAACTATTGGTGGTACCGTCGATTTTACGGCACTTTCTGATGGTCGTTTCAAAACTAATATTCAAGAAAAGATTGTTGGTTTAGATTTTATTAGACAATTAAGACCTGTTACCTACGAGTTGCGAGTTACGGGTTACGAGTTTCCTGTTCAACTCGCACCTCGCAACTCGCAACCCGCAACTCGCCAAACAGGCTTCATTGCTCAAGAAGTAGAACAAGCATCAAATAACCTTAACTTCTCATTTAGTGGTATTGATTATCGAAAAAATCAAGACTTATATGGATTACGATATGCTGAATTTGTAGTGCCGTTGGTTAAAGCTGTTCAAGAATTACAACCCAAAATAGACGAGCAACAAACTATTCTTGAACAACAACAAGCGCAACTACAAGATTATCATCAACAACTGCTAGAACTAGCAGAAGAACTCAAACAAATCGAAAATCAATAGAAATTATTTTAAAATAGGGTTAATGAATTACAAGCATTAAAAACTAAGAATGTTAAGAAAAATTTATTATTACACTCGTGCTGCACCTAAAGGCACTCTATTTTATAATGTATATTGTTTTACTACAAACGGTGTCGCAGCTCTGCTGCTGTAAAAGTCAATTATTAGTAGCAGAGCTGCGACACCGTTTGTAGTAAAAGTGCAAAAAAAGTTAATTAAGCGCCTTTAGGTGCGACACCATTAAAAAAGCAATATTTCTCTTAACACCCTTAATTCAAAATTCAGACGAATCATATAAACCATCAATTATGAAAAAGATTATTTTAATATCAATTATATATAGTTCTCTTATCATTTCTGTCCATGGACAATCAGGAAACCTATTAAGTGGAACAGATGCAGGATATAGTATTGGTAACTATGATGACTACAATACGGCTTATGGATATAAAGCAAGTTATGGAGACATCATTGATTATACCGTCAGCTTTGGTGCTTTTGCTGCCTATGGTAAAACTGGTTATGGTACTATATCAATAGGTTATAAATCTATTTTTAATCATGGTATCAGTAATAATTATACTACCGCAGTTGGTGTTTCTGCTGGATATGATAATAATGGTGATGAAAATATATTTATAGGTAATTATACTGGAGAGTGTACGGATGGTACTGCCAGCTACAATACAGGTATTGAACATACTACTCAAACCTCATTTGAACTTAGTGGATATGATGTGTCGCTCACTCTTTCGGTAGATGATATGTTTAATACATTAACAACAGGAGCTTATAATACCGCTTTGGGTTCTCTAAACTCTAGTGACCTAACCACAGGAAGTAATAATACCACGATTGGCACAGGTTCAGGAGTAGAATTAAATGATGGCGAAGATAATACCTTCATTGGTACAGGCAGCGGTGGATTATCAGGTAGAACAGGTACTGCTAATAGCAATACATTTATTGGATATGGAACAGGTTGTAATAATTATACAGGTGATGGAAACACACTAATTGGTCATGGAGCAAATATGCGAACAACAGGTCTTGATATTCAAAGAGGAATAGGCGTTGGTGTTTTAGCAGAAATAGGTAAAGATGATGCTATTGCCTTTGGTTATGAGGCTTATAATAATGGAGAATACGGTATTGCAGTTGGTTATCAAGCTTATGTTGATGAAGAAGGTGGAATTGGAATAGGTTATCAATCGAATATTTCAACAGACACTTATGGTTTGGGAATTGGTAGCAGTATAGATATTGACGGCGCTTATGCCATTGGCATCGGTGCAAATGTCGATATTGACAATACAAATGCGATTGCTATTGGTCATAATGCTATTGCAAATGGTGATTACAGTATTGCTTATGGTGCAAACTCTTCTGTTACAGGTGATAATTCAGTTGCTTTAGGAAATGGCGTTGCTGTTTCTACTGATAATACAATTACGATTGGAAATGCTTCTATCACTTCTATTCGTGGTACTGTCAATTGGACAACTTTATCTGATGGTCGTTATAAATCTGATGTAAAAGAGAATATTGTTGGTTTGGATTTTATTAATCAATTGCGTCCTGTTTCTTATGAGTTAACGGCGGACGGCAAACGGTTGACGGATGCTTCGCTTGACGGAAATAAGACCGTTAGCCGTCAGCCGTTAACCGTCAACCGTTGGAGCGGTTTTATCGCACAAGAAGTGGAAACAGCAGCAGAAAATATTGGTTATGATTTTTCGGGTGTGAAAAAGCCACAAAACGAGGACGACATTTACGGATTGCGCTACACTGAATTTGTAGTTCCTTTGACGAAAGCGGTTCAAGAACTTGACGAACAACACCAATTTAATGAAGCGATTATCCAAAAAAATAAAACAAAATTAGCACACTACGAGAATGCCATTGCTCAACTAAAAGCAAAAGTAGAAGCATTAAAAAATCAAAAAGAAGCAACTGCGAATAATCATTCTCAACAGCCAATATCAACCGCAAGTCAGCCTGAATAAAGCTGATTTACAGCACAGTTGATTATTAATTTAAAAATCAAAATTACGAATAGGATAAAATGCCTTAATGGGAAATTATTGTTTATTCCCATTCAAAAACAACAAAATACAAAACACGAAATCAAACAAATATGAAAGTCATTTTCAAAATAATCATTACTTCATACCTACTACTTACTACCTCATACTTAGTAGACGCTCAAATCGCTATCAACTCTGACGGTTCATCCGCGGACGCATCGGCTATGCTAGACGTTACAAGTACCAGCAAAGGAATTTTAATACCAAGAATGACAACCTCTGAACGAACGGCTATCAGTTCGCCAGCCACAGGATTGTTAGTTTACGATACCGATTTTAATACATTTTGGTATTATGCCAATTCAGCTTGGAACAATCTAAGTAGCGTTATTTTAGCAGATTCTGACGCAGATACTAAAATACAAGTAGAAGAAAGTAGCGACGAAGATATTATTCGATTTGACATGAATGGAACGGAATATTTAAAACTAGAAGGTGGACGTATTGAGCCTCGAAATACAGGTTATTCTGTATGCATAGGAATAGAATCTGGAGAAAATGATGATTTTACAAATAACTATAATACGTTTCTAGGTTATGCTACGGGTAAGGATAATACGACAGGAGAGTCTAATGTTTTCGCAGGAGCAAATGCTGGATATGTAAATACGACAGGAAAAGAAAATACATTTATCGGCAATATTTCTGGATGGAAGACTACTACAGGAAGTCGCAATACTTTTATAGGGAATGCATCAGGTATTAGTAATATAACAGGAGATTCAAGTGTTTTTATAGGTTATGGTGCAGGTTATGGCGAAAAAGAAAGTAATAAACTTTATATAGAAAATAGTTATTCTAAATCTCCACTTATTTACGGTGAATTTGATAATGACTTATTTCAAATCAACGGAACACTAAACATCAAAGGTAATTATGCTTTTCCAACTACCGATGGAACAGCTTCTCAAATCTTAACAACAGATGGAAGCGGTACTTTATCATGGACAGACTTTAGTTTAGAAAACTTATCTGACGATGATGGCGATACCAAAATACAAGTCGAAGAAAGCAGTGACGAAGATATTATCCGATTTGATTTGGGTGGAACAGAATTTTTAAAATTAAACGGAGGACGTATTGAACCTCAGAATACAGGATATTCTGTTTTTATAGGAGAAAATGCAGGAAAAGATGATGACTTATCAAATAAATATAATGTTTTTATAGGTGATAACGCAGGTACAACCAATACGTCGGGCTATGAAAATACTTTTATAGGTAAGGACGCAGGATTTACGGATTTGACAGGTTATTACAATACTTTTTTGGGTTCTCAAGCTGGTTATAGTACTACAACAGGTAATAAGAATGTTTATCTTGGTGTGAGAACTGGTTATTATAATACTACGGGTCAAAAAAACGTATTCATTGGTTATGACGCTGGTAAAAATGAAACAGGTAGTTATAAACTTTATATTGAAAGTAGTAGCTCTACTTCTCCACTTATTTACGGAGAATTTGATAATAATAGACTTGTAATTAATGGTAATGATACAGATAATTCTAATAATCGAACACTATTCGTCAATGGTTCAATCGGTGCAACTTCCGCTTTCAATAACGATAGTGACCGAAGATTAAAAGAAAATATTCAAACCATTCCAAATGCTTTAGACAAGGTTTTGCAAATGCGAGGCGTGACGTATCAATGGAAAGACGGCAGAGAAACAGGCGACCGAATGGGTTTTATCGCACAAGAAGTTGAGCCGATTTTACCACAAGTCGTTGATAATAAAAATGACCATTACACCATGCAGTACGCGCCGATTACGGCAGTTTTGATTGAAGCAGTCAAAGGGCAACAAGCAGAAATCGAAGCATTGAAAAAGGCTAATCAAAAATTAGAAAATAGCAATAATGAATTGAAAGCACAAGTTGCCAAAATCAATGAATTAGAAGCCATGCTTCAACAGTTGCAAACACAAACCTCTACAAACTCAAATGCTGAATAAAATAAACATGAAAACGAATATTCAAAGAATAGCATTTACAATCATTCAAATATTGATTGTAAATGCCTTAATCGGACAAACCGTTCTAACCATTTCGGGCAATCAAATGGTACAATCTGGCGGTTATCTTGTTTTAGAAAACACAAATTTTATTAATAGTAGTACTTTTCATTCAGGTAGTGGAGAAGTTGTCATCACAGGTGATGCAGCTAACACTAATTCAGCAATCGGCGGCACTTCTCTGACTACCTTTTATAATTTGACTATTAATAAAACATCAAATGGCGCACAATTAGGAAACAGCAGTAATGTTTCTAATCAATTGACTTTGACCAGTGGAAATATTGACCTTCAAACCTATAATTTGACGATTGAAAATACAGGAACAATCAGCGGAAGCAGTTCGAGTAGCTACATTCAAACGACAAGTTCAGGTACTTTAGTTCAAGAAGTTGGCGCATCAAATGTCGTTTTTCCAGTTGGAAATCAATCCTACTCTCCTGTTACTTTAAACAATGCAGGAACAACCGACAATTTTAATGTTCGTGTTGAAAATGCCGTTTATCTTGATGGAACAAGCGGAACAGCAGTGACAACCGATGTGGTCAACGCCACCTGGCACATTGATGAAATGACTTCGGGCGGTTCTGATATTACAGCAATCTTTCAATGGAACACTTCCGATGAATTGACAGATTTTGATAGAACACAGTCTTTTGTTTCTTACTATGATAATTCAACCTGGAATAACGGAACAGCACAAGCCGCTTCGGGTAGTAATCCTTATACTTTAACAGAAAGCGGAATTACAACACTTTCACAGTTTGTTGTAGTGAGTGATGCGACTGCTTTGCCTGTTGAATTATTGTATTTCTATGCTGAAAAAGAAGGAAATAACGTTCGCTTAGATTGGGAAACTGCAACGGAAATTAGCAATTCTCACTTTGATATAGAATGGTCAATTGATGGAATTAATTTTGAAAAAATAGGAGAAGTAGCTGGTGCAGGAACAACAAACGAAATACAATCTTATGATTTTCTCGACGATTTAAACCGTGTCGGTTTTCAAAACCGACACGGTTTGCATTATTACCGATTGAAACAAGTTGACCTTGATGGCAAATTTGAATACACCAATATTCTAAGTATTGAATTTGAATCATCAAAAGTTGACATTCAAGTTTATCCAAATCCTGCTTCTAATTATATTGTAATTGAAAATATGGAAATTGGTGAAGCTGTTCAGATTTTTAGTGTAAATGGGCAATTAGTAAAGTCATTTCAAATTGAAAACGATAATCAACAAATAGCAATTACTGATTTGGCAAGCGGTATTTATTTTATAAAAATAGGTAAAGTAGCCAAGAAGTTGATTATTTCAAAGTAAAAAAATAACCGCTCAAATGCGTAAGTTGTTTTTTGGACGTTACTTACTTTAAATCGTTAGGCAGAAATTTCTTTCTTAACTTAAGTCAATGCTTTTAAAAGATTGCCCCTATACCTTTACGGTATTGAATAAATGAAAGAAATATAAAAGAATGAGAGCAGTTTTTTGCACTAAATATGGCACGGCAGAAGTTTTAAAAATAAAAGAAATTGACCGACCTCAACCCAAAGAAGGAGAAATATTAATTAAAGTAGTTGCGGCTAGTGTCACCACAGCGGATTCTATGATGAGAAAAGGCGAACCTCAGTTTTCTAGATTATTTTTAGGTTGGAAACGACCTAAAAACCCAATTGTAGGAACTGGCTTTGCTGGCATCATCAAAGATAAAGGCGAAAATGTTGATAATTTTAAAGTGGGAGATGAAGTATTTGGCGAAACAGGGTTAACTTTTAGTTCAAATGCCGAGTATGTTGTAATGTCTGCCAAAGGTGTTGTATTGCCTAAGCCTTCATTTTTGAGCTTTAAAGAAGCTGCTCCAATGTGTGATGGTGCATTGACTTCCTTTAATTTTTTGAAAGGGTTAGCCAAAATCAAGGCTGGGCAAACGGTCTTAATCAATGGAGCATCTGGTAGTCTTGGCGTTGCCGCGATTCAGATTGCTAAGTCCATGGGCGCAATCGTAACGGGTGTTTGTAGTACCAAAAACATTGCTTTGGTGCAATCACTTGGCGCAGATAATGTAATTGATTATACTAAAAATGATTTTACAACAGGTTCTGAAACCTATGATGTCATTTATGACACAATAGGTAAAAGCTCTTTTTCAAAATGTAAAAAAATACTAGTCACAAACGGTATTTATATGTCACCTGTTTTGGATTTGACCTTGATTTGGAATATGATGTCAACTTCTATCTTTGGAAAGAAAAAAGCTATTTTTCAGGCAACAGGTATGCGATCTTCTGCTGATTTGAATAAGTTGTTAAAAGAGTTGTTACCTTCTTTTCAACAAAAGAAAATCAAAATGGTCATTGATAAAATATATCCTTTGAAAGACGCTATTAAGGCACATGAATATGTGGATACAGGAAGAAAACGCGGAAATGTAGTTTTGTTAATGGAAGGGTAATCATTCAGAAACGGGATATGAGACCTTTAGGACGGTCTCATGTCCCGCTTCTGAATAGTTATATTAGGGAGTAGGAAATAAATAATGTACCCGATATAGCGACTTTATTTTTCTTTTTAAGGAATATAGAAAATCGGTGCATCCCGAAGCCTCGGGACGGAGCTATTTTTTATGTTTTTTAAAATGGAAAAGAAAAAGCTAGATTGGGTACATTATTTTTTTCCTACTCCCTTAATTGTTCTTTTTTATCAAGTTGCTATCGAATTACTTTTACGTTTTTCAGCAATTCTTTTACGAATTCTACTCAATGACTCTGGTTTAACACCAATATAACTAGCCAATTGATGCTGTGGTACTCGATTGAACAACTCTGGGCGTCTTTCCAAAAGATTAAGGTATCGTTCTTCGGGTGAAGAAGTCATAAAGAAGGCAAATTCGTCCTGTTTTTTTCCAGCTTCTTTTTCTACTTCCGCCCTAATAATTGCATCTAATCGTGGAATCATGTTACACATTTCTTTTTCCAAGTCTTGATTACCTACCGTCAAAACGCAATCTTCCACACATTCCAAATATTGCTTAGTTGGTTTTTGATTCACATAACTTGTAAATGCAGTAACGGGCTGCCCTTCCGTAAAAAACGCAGTTGATTTTTCTTCGCCATCTATCAAATAATAGGAACGAATACAACCTTCAAGAATAGCATAACATTTATTAGATACTTGACCTTCTCGTAGTAATATTGTTCCTTTTTTAAAATTCTGGACAACTGTATTATCTGCAATAAGTTCTAATTCATCGGGTCTCAGCACTCCAAGGCTGGACAAAAAAGCTTTTAGTAGTTCTTTTCTCATCTGGATTATATTTTAGTAACTCTTGTTACGCAAGGCTTTGTAATATAGCCTTTTGTTTGGTGTATGGGAATCACCGAGGTTTCGGGACACGCGCTGATGAACAAAAGTACTTTTGCGTAACATCAGTTATTTAATCTTCATCACTTAAGGGAGTAGGCAATAAATAACCTACCACAAAGAACGACATTGTTTTTTATTTAGACAAGGCAAAAAACGGAGTC
>CAKZLT010000289.1 GCA_937127195.1 uncultured Saprospiraceae bacterium | reverse complement strand
TGCTAAAAAATTAGATTCTACTTTTCAAGTAAAGGCATTAAACTACAAATCTAAAATAGATGCTTATAAAATTGTAGAAAAAACACTTTCTGATACTGAAAAACAAACTAAAATTCAACAGAAAGAAGTAGAAAAATTAGCTGAGCTTCATCACAAAAAAGCTAAAGAATTAGCAAAAGTGCATGAAAAACGAGCTAAAGCATACCAAAAAGAGGCTGAAAAAAGAACAAAATTAGCTCAAATTAGAGCCGAAAAAATCGTTATTAGAGGACATAAACGAAACGAAAAAAATGATATTAAAATAAAAGAACAACAAGAACGCATCGAAGTACAACTTCAAACAGAACGCGAACGCATTGAACGAGATTTGAAAAAACGAGAACAAGACACAAAGCAAATTGAGGCTGAACTTATCAAAGATGGTTTGCTCAAAAAAGGTAAACGTCTCAAGACTTTGGATGTCAACAACAGAAATGATGTAATAGTGATTAAATTCAATGGTAAGAAAATACCAGCAAATAAGTTGGATAAATATATCCAATTGCTAGAAAAACAACAAGCACAAAAAGATGAAGAATAGAACGATACCTTTCTTATTTTGATAAAAAAGATGTTGTTAAAGCAATCTTCAATTGATTGTACTATTTAGAAAATATAGTAACTAATTTGTAATTTTTTACAGGAATTATCTCTAGAGGTAATTCCTGTTCTTTTTTAAAAACGTAGCGCGACGAGCTTCGTCGCCCGTCTAACAAAAGCTGCTTTTATGAGTTTGGCGACGAAGCTCGTCGCGCTACGTTCTAAAACCATTCAAAACGCTATTCTCCCAACTTCGTATTAATCCGAATTTCGCTGTGTAATGTTCTATGAACGGGGCATTTTTCAGAAATTTCCAACATTCGTTGACGTTGTTTTTCATCCAAATCACCTTCGATTTCTATCGTTTTATCAATATGGTCAAGCCTTGCCGATGGTTTTTCACAAACATTACAATCATCAACATGCTTTTTATTGTGATTCAAATGAACAGTGATATTTTTCACGTCCCATTTCTTTCGATTCGCGTACATTCGGAGCGTCATTCCTGTACAAGCGCCAAGTGATGCCAATAACAAATCATAAGGATTAGGGCCAAAATCATCGCCTCCAATACTCTCAGGCTCATCGGCTACCATGAAATGTTTCCCCATTTTGATAGCTGTAGTAAAACCTTTCTCGCCTGTTTCTACCGCGACTTGATGGCTAGATTGAAGTGCTTTTCTACTTTCCAAATCCAAATATCGACTTGCCCACGAAGCAATCATCGTTCCGACATACAAAGAATCCGCCTTGTTACTTAGTAAATGGTCAGCACCATCCAACGAAATGAAACTCTTCGGATGCATCGCTGCGCCATATATTGCTGCTGCATTTTCAACGCCTACAATTTTATCAAAAGGTGCGTGCATCACTAACAACGCCTTTTTTAAACTAGCAATTTCCTTTTTCAAATTGGTCGCTCTAATGTCATTCAAAAACTGCTTTTTAACGGTAAAAGGTCTTCCTCCTACACGCACTTCTGCCACTCCTTCGGCTTCTATATCCGATATAGTTTCACCAAATTGATGTGCTACATGATTTGGTTCCGAAGGTGCTCCGACCGTCGCGACCGCTTTGACACTTTCGATATGTTTGGCTGCCAAAAGCACTGCCGCACCACCCAACGAGTGTCCAATTAAAACAGACGGCGCTTCATAATTTTCTTTTAAAAAATTAGCTGCATCCACCAAATCACTGACATTCGATGAAAAATTCGTATCTGCAAAATCTCCTTCACTTTCACCTAATCCCGTAAAATCAAATCGCAATACAGCAAAACCCTCGCTTGTCAGCGAGCGGCTAATATTCCTAATAGCTGTCAAATTTTTATTGCAAGTAAAACAATGAGCGAATAAAACATAAGCCTTAGGATGCGTATCAACAGGTTTTTCGAGCTTAGCTGATAATTCTAAACCTTGTTGATTGGTGAATTTTAAACGAGTAGTCTTCATATTTTTGATTTTATTTTTTTCGTTTTTGTAACAGAGAATAGAATATATATTCTCTGTTACAAAAACGAACTAACTTTACCTCTATTTATCTTTTTTTTATAAAAAAAACAGTCGAAGGAAAGACGTTTGCTATTTATAAGTCTTTATTCACAAGAATTAATATGCCTATAATAAAAAAGGAAATGCAAGAAAGTTTAAAAGCTTTTTAGGGTGTATAACAAATTGTCGCATATTAGATTTGCGAAATCTTAAAGATTTGGCAAATCTGTTTCACGCAGTTCATTTGCCAAATCTCCTAGATTTCGCAAATGTTATTTTCTACCATTCCCACAATTTGTTATACACCCAGCTTTTTTAATTAACAGTGCTATTGAGAAATAAATCGTATATTTATTAGCTGTTGTTATACAATGTATTTAGTTCAAGTTTATTTTTCATAAAAATAAAAACAATGAAATCCAATAAACAACTCCTTTTTCAAACGCTAAACTTTCAGTACTTAGCAATTGTAATATGTTTGATTTTTCAATCTAATTTTACAAAAGCGCAAAGTCTTCAAAACTCATTAGAACAAGCTACAAGAGATTTAGTCAATCCAATTTATGCTATTATAGAAGTTCCTCAGACCGACGGAACAATCAAATACATTGAAGTAAAAAAGAATGAATTGGACAAAATCAGTCAATTGGAAGATAATTATAATTGGGTTAAAAATGTAGAATTGGCAATTGATGAGTCTATTTTTCATAAAAAAGTAGGAAATAAGAACTCAGAATATATAGAAGTAACACTTGCGGAGAATTGTAATTTTAATACGAGTGTAGTTATGGTAAAAGCAGAAATGAAAAAAATAGTGGAAATTCCTGTTGGATGCTATGGTGGTGTTAATACCAAACGAGTAAAAGTAA
This sequence comes from uncultured Saprospiraceae bacterium, assembly GCA_937127195.1. Taxonomy (GTDB): domain Bacteria; phylum Bacteroidota; class Bacteroidia; order Chitinophagales; family Saprospiraceae; genus CAKZLL01. The sequence continues at coordinate 2,462 of CAKZLT010000289.1, read as the reverse complement.
CAAAGTTAATTACAGTTCCAGCAAGGTATGATACTGTTTCTGATACCATTTTAATTAAACCTGCTTCTACTAAAATAATAAGTTCTCCTAGTAAATATGAAACAGTAACAGAAATTATAGAAGTAGCACCTGCTACAACCAAATGGATTAAAAGGCGAAGTAAACGTTGTTGTTTTGGTTCTCTTGAGGATTGCCAAGTATGGGTAATGGTAGAAGTACCCGCACGATACGAATCTATTACACTTACAACATTAAAACATAAGCCCCTATGCCCAAGAAAAATAGTAATTCCAGCAAAATATGAAGTAGTTACAAAAACTATTCTAGTAAAACCTGAAACCACAAAAGAAGTCATAGAATATTTTACAAAAACAATAATAGAAGAATACCCGATTGAAACAAAAACTATTAAAGTTCCCGCAGAATATAAAACCGTCATCCAAAAATCATTAAAAGACAGCTCTAAAATCATTAAAATAAATGTTCCTTCTGATTATTCTAATAAAAATGACAAGCAAGACATAAGAATTCAAACAACCGATATAATTCGACATTATCAACCCAAATCAGATAATATCTTAATATTTCCGAATCCAGCTAGCGATAAAGTTACGGTTCAATCCAAGGATAATATTGAGCAAATTCAGGTATTTGATGCACAAGGTCGAGTTGTTTTTTCTCATTTTTATAAAAATAAAAACACCGTTCTCTTAGAAATTAATGATTTTAATAACGGATTTTATAGTATTCAAGTCAAAACAAGTGTAACTTTGCAGACTTCAAAAATATTGAAGCAGTAGAATTTTACTGGTTTCTAGTTTCTGGATACTGGTTTCTGCTATAGCTGTTGCAATTAACAGCGGTAGCAGAAACCAGTATCTAGAAGCTAGAAACCAGCAACTAGAAACCAGTACAATAAGAGATGAAATTTGAAGATTATAATTTAGAACCAGAACTAACAAATGGTATTGCAAAGCTAGGATTTAAGCGTCCGACGGATATACAATATAAGACGATTCCTTCGATACTTAAAGGCGAAGATGTGCTGGCGGTTGCCCAAACGGGTACTGGAAAAACGGCAGCTTTTGCGATTCCAATCATCAATTTGTTACATCAAAATCGCCTCAATGAGCGTCGTCGTGATGGTTTGAAGTGTATTATTATGGTTCCGACACACGAATTGGCTATTCAGATTACGAAAGTAGTCAAGAAATTAGCGCGAGAAACTAGAGTCAAAGTAATGGGTATTTATGGTGGCGTTGACCAAGACCCACAGATTGCTCAATTGGCGAAGCGCGTTGATATTGTTGTGGCAACTCCTGGGCGATTATTTGATTTGATTAGTCAAGGTTATTTGATTATACATCGCGTCACGACTTTGGTATTGGATGAGGCGGACCACATGTTGGATTTGGGCTTTATTAAGGATATTAAGGATTTGACCCGAAAGCTACCGAATAAACGTCAAACGCTGTTTTTCTCGGCAACTATCAACCCTAAAATCAAAAAATTGGCGTATTCTCTTATCCGTCAAAATGCCATTCGTATTCAGATTTCGCCCAAAGATCCAATTACTAAAAACGTTAATCATGCAGTTGCTTTTATGGAAATGGACGCTAAGCGTTTCTTTTTGGAACAAGTAATTAATGAAAATCCTGATAGTAAAATATTGGTTTTTGTAAGAACCAAAGTCCGTGCGGAACGTGTCAAAAAGGCAATGGAGCGCGCAAAAATAGAATCAGAAACTATCCATAGTGACAAGGAACAGGAAGATAGAAATCATGTTATGGGGCGTTTTAGACATGGACACACTAAGGTTTTAATCGCCACCGATATTACTGCCAGAGGCATTGATATTCCTGATGTTCAGATGGTTATCAATTATGACTTACCTGATAAGGCAGAAAATTATGTTCACCGAATCGGTCGAACGGGGCGTGGTAAAAAACGAGGTGATGCCATTAGTTTTTGTAGTCCAAATGAGAAGAAATATCTGGAAGAAATTGAAGCATTCATCTATACGAAGGTAACCGTTTTGAAAGTTGCTAAAGGTGACGAAAAAGAAGCACGCATTCTTTCTAACTCAAATGACCGACGTTTAGATATGTTGATGGAAGAGATTGAAGAAAGCGAAAATAGAAATAGAAAACGTAAAAAACGCAGTAAGAAATAGAGTTTTGAATGCTTAATGTTGAATGCTCCGCTGTTACGATTAAACTAATAGCGGAGCATTAAGCATTCAACATTATTCATTCAGCATTCAAAATTACTCTTCCCACGCCATTGCGCGACTGACTGCTTTTGCCCAACCTTTATATAAACCTGCCTTAGTATCTTCGTCCATTGTTGGTTCGAATCGTTTATCTATTTTCCAAGCAGTCCCGAGTTCTTCTTTTTTCCAAAAACCAACCGCCAAACCAGCCAAATAAGCTGCTCCGAGTGCCGTCGTTTCTACAATACGC
>CAKZLT010000288.1 GCA_937127195.1 uncultured Saprospiraceae bacterium | reverse complement strand
GAAGTAACGGGCGTTGATTTGTCGGATTTAGCAATTAAAAAAGCCAAAGTATTAGCCAAAGAAAATGGAAGTTCAGCACAATTTATTTGTTGTAACATTTATGATTTAGACAAACATTTGGACGAAAAATTTGATATTGTTTTTACTTCTTATGGGACAATTTCGTGGTTGCCAGACTTGACTAAATGGGCGGCAATTATTAGTAAATACCTCAAACCAAACGGTCAATTTGTCTTTGCGGAGTTTCATCCTGCCGTTTGGATGTTTGATGATGATTTCGAAAAAGTGGTTTATCATTATAATAATGTAGCAGCGATTATTGAAGAGGAAGAAGGCACTTATGCTGATAAAAACGCTGCAATTAAGCAAAAATGTATTTGTTGGAATCACGGAATTGGAGAAGTGATTAATAGCTTGATTGCAAATGATTTGAGATTAGACGACTTGCAAGAATATGATTACTCGCCTTATCCTTTTGTACAGCATACCGAAAAAATTGCGGAGAAAAAATATCAAATCATCAATTTTGGCAACAAAATGCCATTGGTTTATTCGATTAAAGCGACTAAGATGATTTAGCAAATCAAAAAAATAATTCCTTGAAAATCAATCATTTTTTAATCTAAAATAGTTAAATTCGTGGAGGTGATATATATAAAATTTGGTTTTAGATATATCTAAAAAAATTGAATTTAATGATTCTAATAAAAAAAATATCAAATTATGGCACAATCTAAAAGGAAAAAGAAATTAGCAAAGCAAAATAAAGAAGAAGGCAAAAAAGTCTTAATGATAACTTTAGGAATTACAGTTGTCGTGCTATTTTTGTTATACCTTTCATTCAAAGCGATGGGATAGTAAAAGACGGTGGACGGACGCTTCGCTGACGGTGGACGGTGTTTTAGCCGTTTAATTATGGCATTAAAACACCATCAGGCGCAGCCGTCCGTCAGCGAAGCGTCCGTCCACCGTCAACCGTTTTAAACCAAAACACTATCCAGTTTATCATTAAAACGTTCATTCATTGCCGTAATCAGCATTTCGGCTAAGTTGTCGCGTGTGATTTCTCTATTAATCTTGTATATATTATCCTTAATGTGGCTTTCTGAAAATGTTCTTCTAGCATTTTTTCTTTCAAAATGCTTTTTACGATGAATATCCAGCGGCGTTATTTTGGCTTTGATGTCTTCCGAACATATAATATGGTAAGTATTTTGCTTTTTCTCTTCCAATTTTAGGCGATGAAAACCGTTTTCTTCCGAAAAATACAAATAAGGACACTGACCAAACAGGTCGATTTCTATTCCTACAAATACATCACTTTCCTTTTCAGGAGTCAAAGAATGCGCTTTATTTTCAATGTCAAATGCCTTTGAAATGTATTCATGTCGCGGTTTATTTTTGGTGATTGTGGCAACCGTTTTACCAGAATCATCCTTGACTTTTTCAATACTTTCTACGACTTCATTGAAATGACTTTCCCTGAACCAAAGCGACGAAGCAGCAACTAGAAACTCTTTTTTCTTAAAAATATCGAAATAAATATCAACGACTTGCTCCAAATCCTTTCCATAAATCGCCAAACGACAACTATCAGATTGCTGATTGATACGGGTAAATAATTCTACTTTTATATCAAAATAAGATTTTTCCCACGCCTTAATATCATCAATGATTCGAGTATTATAAGATTGTAAACCCATTCCGACCATCATTAATTCTTCTTCAAAACCTTCGATTTGAAGTGCCATCATCTCTACTTTGTCCTTTGTTGCTAAGTAGTAACTATACTTTTGCCCTTTTTTGCTTTTCCAAAACTTCTTATCCCCTATTTTGCGGCGTTTCTGTTCCATCATTTCCAATTCGCTCGTCAATTGTACAAAGAAGTTTCCCTCTTGTAGCATCCGAATACTGCGTCGAAGTGCGCCTGCATGGTCAGCAAATTCGTTGCGCGTCAACTCTTCCATGAGTAAATCAAACTTCAATGGGTCAGTTTCTATATTAATATCAATTTTGCCAGCTTTCATAGTCAGATAAACTTCTAGTTTTTCATCATACGAAAAATTATTCAAATGAATCCCCATCGGAATTATAATCAATTCTCTGATGGCTCGTTGTATTTGCCTTGCGCCATACTTTGGGTCGTAGCCTTTTTGCCCAACAAAATCAAGTACTTCCTCGCTTATTTTCAAATCAAGTCCACGAGCTTTTACGCCTTCACGTTGCCTAAACAGGTTAATTTCGCGATTGACAACATATCGAATCACGTTTTTATTAATTGGTTCAAATGGTATTACTTGGTCAATCCTATTGAATAACTCTGGTCTAAAATGCTTACGAACCGCACTCGAAAAATGCTCAGAAATCGCTTTTACATCCAATTCATTTGACCAACCGACGCGCCCCGTTTGCAAGTTTGCCGCACCAATATTGGAAGTCATTATAATAATAGTACTACAAAAATTAACGAGTCTTCCGCTGCTGTCTGTCAATCGACCTTCACTCAATAACTGTAATAATAAATCATAAAAAAGTGGACTCGCCTTCTCGATTTCATCAAATAACAACACAGAAAATGGCGTTTGACGCACCGCAGAGGTCAAAATTCCATCTTGAAAATAAGACAATCCAGTCAATCGCATGACTTGATATGGGCTAGAGTATTCGCTCATATCAAACCGAATCATACGGTCTCGACTCCCAAACATAAATTGTGCAAGAACTTTTGCCATTTCAGTTTTTCCGACTCCCGTAGGCCCAACAAATAAAAACGAAGCAATCGGCTTGCCTTGTCTTGCCAAAGCCGTTTTGACCGTTGCCAGCAAATCGACAACGCTGTCAACCGCTTTTTCTTGACCAAAAATATTGGAGCTAAAATGATTTCTGACTTCCTCCAAATTCATCGGAATATTCGGGTCAATCATAAAACGAGGCATTCCTGCTTCTTGACTAAATTGCTCAAAAACAAGTTGTTTGTCTAATCGTTTTTTTGCCTCAGTAGCTTCTTTTTCTTTTGTAAAATGATTCAATAAAATACCTTCTAAAAACTGTACAGGCTTGCCAGGAAAGCCAGAATAAGGCATATAACGCTTATTCAACCGCACCGTTTCGCGAACAGCTTCTTGGTCAACAGAAAGGTTTTGACCTTTAGCAATGGACTCTATTTTCTTTATAATTACTTCCTCCAACTGTTTAGGTTCTTCGAGTCGAATAACTTGAAAAAATGCCAAATAATTAGGACTTTTTAATTCAATTTTAGCAAATTCTTCATTAGTACATTCCGAAACAATCGTGATTTCTCCACGCGATAAATACGACCTCAGATACAACGCCATGCTTACGCTATTTCCTTCATATTGCCCGACTTCAAAAAGCTCTAGCAAGTTCCTGACGTAAAGAATATCGCCTTTAGCAGATAACTCACGGCACAAAAACGCTAAATTGTCTTGCCAACCAGTATCCTTAGTTAGTTCTTTAATGAGCGTCGATGCGGTTGTTTCGTAGATGTTTTGCTTGACATTGAGCTTATTTTTTTGATAGGCTAATTCCCAGACCAAACTTGTTTTTCCGACACCAGATGCACCAACAATTAAGACACTTTTTGAAAATTTTCCTTTTAAAATATTAGCTAATTGCTCAACTTCTTTTTGGCGACCAAAAGCTATTTTTTTACCAATATTCAAACGCTCAGCCACCTTAGGAAGTAATTCTGCTTTCTTCTTATCATGCAGTCTTTCGAGTTCGGAAGGCGTATAAAAAGAGAAAGAAACCTCTCTTTCTTTAAGTTCTGTATTGTCGTACCATTGCGTTTCTATAATGGTACGTAAAGACTGCAAACGCCTTTTTCGAGCAAATTCTAGTTTGACAGTTTCAATTAAATTGGAATGAAGTATTTTAGGATCTGAGCCAAAAGCTTCCAACCCCAATACAGGAATAATGCCCCAAAAATCTTTTTCGGTTGCTTTATAATAATAATCAAAAGTCAATTCAAAACTAGGATAGCTTATTCTATCTTTTGATGCTTTGAAACCAACTGTTATGCTGTCTTTTGAATATTCTGCGGCTTGATATTGGTCGAGTATAGCAATGTATTCGCCTTTATCAATGACTTTTTCTTGAAATGCTTTTTCAAATTGACGAGCCAAAGGAGTCGAAGTAGAAGCAATATGAACAACTTGGTGTTCATACATTGGGACTTGTAGTTTACTGCTTTCAAGAAATGAAATTTCTATGGAGTAAAAAGGTATTTTTAGTTTATAAGCCATAAATTATTTAGATAGAATTGTATAGAATAGCTCTTCTGTCCAATAATATTGTTTTTTTATGAAAAAGGAAAATCTTTATTGACTCTAAAATGCTTTTCTAACATTTTAGAATCAATAATAAGTTTTAGTTGTGACATTGATTTTTATAAAAAAAATGAAATCTACTTCACTAATATTAAATATACTTTTTTATAAAATAGGATGAAAAATAAATTTTTATTAAATGTATTATAAGTTTTTAATTGTATTAAAGGCTGTTTTTTATTCGGTTTATAAAAATGAATAGTAATTATACTTTTTAGAAATACTAAAAAAGAGGAATTAGTTGTTATTTATATACTAATGGTATAATTTTAGTTGATTTAATAACTATTAAATAGTGACAATGAAATAACAGCTACATAACTATTAATTTTAATCAACCACAGATGAAAAAATCACTGCTAATTTTCACGATGTGTTTAGTGAACCTTGCTGCTTTTGCACAATTTGATGCAAAAGAGGTCACAGATACTATTGTGAGTTTTCTTAATCAAATGATTGAGGAAGAAGAAGATATTATACCAGATAAGAATGGAAAAGTTCAAGATGTTTCTTTGAGTCAAAACTCTATTAAGGTCACTCTCGCACTTTCCGCAAATTTTGTATCTAATATAACAGAAGAGGACATTGACGAAATCAATGAACACTTATTACCTTTAATACCAAACCTAAACGTTTCTAACTATTTTATAGGAATTAATCAAAGAGGTCGATTTGTTGAACTTTCCAGTTTAATTTCTAAAAAAAGAAGGACTATGCCAATGCCTGCACCAATGAATAATGCAGACGAAGAAATTGGTTTTAGTACAAAAGGAGAAGCGGCAGATATTCCAGATTTATACACAGCAATTCCGAATATTACCAAGCGAAAAGGCTTATTGACTGATAAAACGGTCTGGTTGAGTGCTGGTCATGGTTGGTTGTATAAACATAATCGTTGGAAAACACAGCGAAAAAATAAAAATGGAATCGTTGAAGATTTTGGTACAGTCGAAGTTGTAAATCAGTATTTGTTAAAGTATTTAGAAAATGCTGGAGCAAATGTTTGGACAGTTCGAGAGCGTGACATGAATGCTAATGAAGTGATTGTTGACGACGAAAGTAAAGGCTTTTCGACAAGAGGTTATTGGGCAAAAAGTGGTTCAAAAGGCTACGGTAAAAATTATCGTTATGTATATTCAAAAGGAAATGTAACAGCGGCTGCCACCTATACACCAGAAATTCCAGAAGCGGGTTGGTATTGGGTATCAACTTATTACAGAAATGGAAATAATCGCTCAAAAGATACTAGATACATTGTAAGACACGCTGGAGGTGAGTCTGTGGTGAGTATTAATCAAGAGACGCATGGTTTGACGTGGGTGTATTTAGGGCAGTTTTATTTTGAAAAAGGCAAAATGGGAAGTGTCACACTGACCAATCAATCATCAGATTTGAATCAGGCGATTATTGCGGATGCGATTCGTTTTGGCGGTGGAAAAAGTAGTATTCCAGATAAAGTCGGTGGCTTGAGTAATGAACCCCGATTCGAAGAAGGAGCATTATATTATACCAAATATCAAGGCTATCCTCACGGAGAAAGCGATGTAGCGGTTCGACCAAGATATGCTGAATGGGAATTGGCAAAAGGAACGTGGAAAGAACGCAATAATGCTTGTTACATTTCATGGCATACAAATGCTGGTCAAGGAAGAGGAACAGGAACAGAGACTTTTATTTATAATGGAAAATATACAAAGGGAAGTCCTTCTTTAAGAAAATATATTCATCAAGAAGTCGTCAATGACATTCGCTCCGAATGGGATAAGAATTGGGTGGATAGAGGTCAGAAATCCGCTAATTTTGGTGAGCTGCGTAATCTTTCAACTATGCCAGGCGCATTGATTGAGATTGGTTTCCATGACCATAAAAAAGATTTGGAAGCCATCAAATCACCTAAATTTAGACGATTAACAGCTCGTGCTGTTTATCAAGGTATTACAAGGTATTTTGCTGCAAAAGATGGCAAAAAACCTGTCTTTTTGCCAGAACCTCCAACTCATTTGAGTGCCGCGAATGTAGGAAATAGCTCCATTTTATTGAAATGGAAAGCTCCTCAATTTGGTGGTGTAGGAGGACACAAAGCAACAAGTTACAAGGTTTATGTAAGTACTCACGGAAAGGCTTTCTCGGAAGGTATTCAGGTTTATGGAACATCTTATACCTTATTGAATTTGAAACCAGGTGCAACTTATTTCTTTAAAATAACAGCTCTGAATGCTGGTGGAGAATCTTTTGAAACGGCAGTGGTAGCCGCAAGAACACCTAACAATGGTTCTAAAAGAGTGGATTTTTTGATAGTAGATGGCTTTGATAGATTAGATAAATCCGCTGCTATTCGTCAGTATGATGGAAGTTACCTTGGTACGACACAGCGTCATTTTTATGATAGAATGAATAGTTACGATTATGCTGTACTTCATGCGAAAGCTCTAGAAAAAGTCGGTTATAGTTTTGATGGAGCAACAAATGAAGCGGTACAAGCGGGTGAAGTTTTACTTGTCAAATATCCTGCGGTCGATTGGTTTTTGGGCGAAGAGTCTGTTAAAAATCAAACATTGAATTATAAAGAACGTGTTTTGATTAAGCGTTATTTGGATAGTGGTGGTGCTTTGATGATTTCTGGTTCTGAGCATGCTTACGAACTCTCAAGAAATACACAAGGAATTGACCCTGGTTTTTATAGAGATTATTTAAAGTCTGCTTATTATGCCGATGACGCGGATACTTATAATTTTTTAGGAGAAAATAACTCTAGTTTGAATCAGCTTAAAGGTTTTGTAGATAATGGAAAAACACTTTATGATGTAGAATATCCCGATGTGTTAATTCCTTATGGTGGTGCAAAGTCTATACTAAAATATCAAGGAGGAATTGGTGGAACTGCAGGAGTTGCTTATATGGGAAAAGACTTTAAAGTGGTGAACTTTGGTTTTCCATTAGAGTCGATTCCAATAGAAAGTACTCGAAATGAACTGATAGGAAGTGCTGCTCGAATGTTAATTAAGCCTAAGAAAAATGCTGTTGATGTAGTTGTAGATTTTGAAGGTAAATCTTCACGGGGCAGAGTAAACGTAAATGATTTACCTAATCCTGCTAATATATTTCCAGCTCCTTTTAAAGATGACATTTCGATAGATTTGTCTAATATAGAGACTGGTAGAGCTTCTTTTACGTTGCGAAATAGCAATGGAACTCGGGTAAAAGTTATCAAATGGCAGCATCGTTGGGGGCAAAAAAAACGCTTATCAATGGATAGAAATCTGGCAAGTGGTATTTACGACTATGAAATTGTAGTTGGTAGTAGAACTTTACGAGGAAAAATTTACAAAAAATCGTAGGATTCTATGGTTTTTAATTTTTTTGCAAAAAAAAATAATTGTTCGAGATATAATGTAATGCTTTTAGCTAACGTTATATCTCGTTTTTTTATAAAAAATCGCCTAACTATTCAGCAGTGTCTGTTTTTTGGATAATGTTGAATAGTAACCAAAACCAATATCAACTCTAAGAATCAATATTGGTTCACTTTAAGTACAATGACAGAATTAGCGAATGATAAAATGAGTGAATAACTTTTGATAATCAAGGTGTTACTTCATTTTT
>CAKZLT010000287.1 GCA_937127195.1 uncultured Saprospiraceae bacterium | reverse complement strand
ACACGAATATTTTTCAAAGAAATAGAGCAGAAAAAAGACGAGTTAGAATACGGGATTACTTTTGCTCACGTACTTAAGTAACAAGACAACTCAAAAGTAATTAATCACTGATGTTACGCAAGACATCACAGAATCATCTATTGCATAATCTACCGTTAGATAATAGAGAAATATTGATTAAAATAAAGGTATAAAGCAGCAACAAGAGTAACCAAACTGATAATTGTAATCGTATTAGCTCGCCTTTTGTCATCATCTGAGTATATACCAATTAAAGCAGAAAGCAAAGAAAGTACAAAACAAATTATAGTTAATGCGGCAGCAAGAGAGGAAGGAAGGGGGATTATAAGAAAAACAATAGAGGCTATAAATAACCACATTGCCAACGTTCCGTAATAATTTTCCTCTCTCAATGTTTTGAAAAATTGTTTGGTTTTTTGATACCTTTTAACAGCCTTTTTATGCAATTTTTTGAAGAACCGTTTGAATTTACTTTTCTTCTTTTTCTGTTGTTTGCGAACCGTAATTTCTGTTCCTGATACCTTTTCATTGGTAGGAAAAGAAGCATTTGCATTTAGTAATGTAGTCATAAAAAATAAGCTTATTAATAATAAACTTATTTGTAAAGTGTACTTTTTTAAGATTAAAATATTCATTGTATATATGTTTAAAGTGATAAAATCTAGGCGAAACTTAATATAATAAACCATCCCACAATTAAAACAGCAAGAGCATATACCCCCAGATTGATATTAAACATGGTATTCGCTAACTTCGGATTTTCATCAGCTTCGTGCATTACGCCATGTTTTGCCGAAAAAAACGACACAAGATTCAATGCAATAGCTAATAATGGCCCTAATATATAAAGATTAGGAGTCAATAATAGAAATACACCACAAAAAATTAATGACCATAAAGAAATAGTTCCATAACGATTTCCTTTCTTTTCTTTTGATGATTTGTAATTTCTTTTCTTTTTTGATTTGGATATTTTTTTAAAATTCTTTTTGATTTTTTTTAAATAAAAAAGAATACTTTTCTTGCTTGATTTATCTCTTTTAATATCTTTTTGAACTTTCGGTAACGCATTCGAAAAAGAAGAATTGGCTTGTGTTTCATTAAGCAAAAAACAGCTTAATGTGAATAAGATGATTGTTATAGATGCTTTTAATTGCTGCATAAAAGGTTTTTTATTATAAAAAAATGTACTCTACTTAAGAACGATTTAAAAACTATGCTGCCAGTTTTATTTGTAATATTTTTTCATTATTTTTTTCCTACTGCCTAAATTTAGAATAATTATTCATTTCATTTTATGGCTTTGGGAGTTCTTTTTAAAGTGTTGTGATAAAGACATTTTTCCATAAAAAAAACAACTACATTAGACCAGTCTATTTGATAAGTATCATTTTAATGAAAATATTAACAATTACAGAACCTTTATTGGCTCAATTTCGGGCAGTTCGACAACAGACCGAAGCCATTTGTCAACCGCTTATGGTCGAAGATTACGTGGTGCAGCCGACGGCGGATGTGAGTCCTCCTAAGTGGCACATTGGTCATGTTACTTGGTTTTTTGAGACGTTTGTGCTACGACCTTACAAGAAAGATTACCGCGTTTTTAACGAAAAGTATCCTTTTGTTTTTAATAGTTACTACGAAGCTGCGGGCGCAAGAATACTGAGAACTAATCGAGGAAACCTGAGTCGCCCGAGTGTAGAAGATATTTATAAATATCGCGCGTATGTAGATAAAAATATGGAAGAATGGCTCTCTGAGACAAACATGACTAAGGAATTGCATGATTTGGTACAAATAGGGCTAAATCATGAGCAGCAACATCAAGAGCTACTTTTAACTGACATCAAATACATTTTAGGGAATAATCCGCTTTTTCCTAAATATAAAGATGGAATTGAAGCACCTATTGCTGAGAAGTTGACTAATGATTGGCTTACTGTCGAACGAGGAAATTATACGATTGGCTACCAAGATGAAGGTTTTTATTATGATAATGAAAAAGGCATACATGAAGTCTTTTTGCCAAGTTTTCAGGTACAAGATAGATTGGTAACTAATGGTGAGTTTATAGCATTCATAGAAGCTAAAGGTTATCAGAATCATGAATATTGGTTGTCGGCAGGCTGGGCGTGGGTGAATAAAAATGAAATTTCTGCGCCAATGTATTGGTATAAAATCGAAAACGAATGGTATTATTATAAGCTTTCAGGCTTGCAAAAAATCAATATTAATGAGCCTTTGACGCATGTCAATTTCTTTGAGGCAGATGCTTTTGCGCGCTGGCAAGGAAAGCGTTTACCGACGGAATTTGAATGGGAAGTGGCTTGTAAGCAGCACGCGCCTATTATTTCGGAAGTAGCGAATTTTTCGGATGAAGGCTATTTGCATACAGTATCACAGCAAAATGGCGATAATCAATTCTATGGCGATGTTTGGGAATGGACTAATAGTTCGTATTTGCCTTATCCTTATTATAAAAAAGTAGATGGCGCTTTGGGCGAGTACAACGGAAAATTCATGATTGACCAAATGGTTTTGCGTGGAGGTTCGTGTGCAACGCCTCGAAATCATATTCGACCAACTTATCGTAACTTTTTCCCAACACATAGCCGTTGGCAATTTATGGGATTCAGGTTAGCGGAATATGTTTAGTTTGGTGATTGGTGACTAGTGATTGGTGACTGGTGATTGGTTGCTCCGCTGGTATCGCTACTAATAGCGGAAGAACCAATCACGAGTCACCAATTAACCAATCACCCAAAATTTTAACCATTACTTGACACATAATTAAAATTATGCAAAAAACTATTGTGATTAATCAACAATTTGCTCAAGATGTCCTTGATGGACTTTCTTCTACACCAAAGACATTATCTTCTAAGTATTTTTATAATAAAAAAGGAGATGCACTTTTTCAGCAAATCATGGCACTTGATGAGTATTATCTGACGCGAGCAGAATATGCCATTTTTGACCGATATAAAAAAGATTGGTTAACTCTTTTTCAGAATACAGGAAAGCCTTTTCAATTGATTGAATTTGGAGCTGGAGATTGTTATAAAACAAAGGTTTTGCTAGATGCGTTTACAGAAACAAAGTCTGACTTTCAGTATGTACCAATCGATATTTCTAAAAATATTCTTGAAGTTTTAGAAGCAGACTTAACTGAAAGGTATCCAAATTTGGATATTCAACCAGTTAATAATGACTATTTTAAAGCATTGGAAGAGTTAGATAAAAATACGACACATCGGAAAGTGATTCTATTTTTAGGTTCAAATATTGGAAATTTCACAGACGAACAAGCAATTGCTTTTTTGAGTGAAGTTAAACAACGATTATCCAAAGATGATTTGATTTTGATTGGAGTTGACTTAAAAAAGAAACCTGAAACAATTTTGGCAGCTTATAATGATAAAAAAGGGGTTACAAGAGATTTTAATTTGAATGTACTTCATAGAATTAATGATGAATTAGGTGGTGATTTTCAAGTTGAAAATTTTATGCATTCTCCGATTTACGACCCGTTGACGGGAGAAGCACGAAGTTATCTGGTCACTACAAAAGCACAAACGGTTCGTATTGACGCGCTCGAACAATCATTTGAATTCGAAGCTTGGGAAGCAATTCATACGGAAATTTCGAGAAAATATAGTTTGAATCAGTTGGAAGATTTAGCAGAAAAAGCTGGTTTTGCAGAGACAAAACATTTTTTCGATGAACAAAAATATTTTGTAGATACTATTTGGAGGAGGTAGAAAATAATGATGAATGTGAGATGTTGAATGCTCCGCTGTTTTGAATAAACGGTGGAGCATTTATTGTTTAGCCTTTTTTGTAAAAAAACAAAAATTCGCCTTTGACTTTCCTCTCTCTTCTTCTTTTTTATAAAAAAAAACAGA
>CAKZLT010000286.1 GCA_937127195.1 uncultured Saprospiraceae bacterium | reverse complement strand
AAATCCAGACTCTGGTGCTATTACATTGATTGACATTCAAGATGTGACTTGTTATGGTGGAAATGATGGAGCTTATGAAGTTCGTTTGAACTTGTCAACAGGAGAAGTCATTGAAGTCAAGAGCAATTTAGAAGCAGGAAAATACGTGGTCAATCTTCGAGATAATTTTGGTTGTGGTCAGGTAATTAATTTACAGGTAGAACAGCCAAGTAAATTAGGTCTTTTCTTAGTACCTCAACCAATTATTGATGGTGCGACGACTGGTGGGCTTTCGATTTATGCTTCTGGTGGAGTTGGGAGTTATGAGTATAAAGTTAGAAAGGAAGGCGACTTGACTGATACAACTTACACGACTAATTTCATTAATAATTTGGATGAAGGTCGATATTTAGTTACCGTTGTAGATTCTAATGATTGTGAAACTTCTGGAATTGTTGACTTGAAAGATGAACGCCTAGAAGTCTTTAATACAATTACACCAAACAATGATGGAATAAATGATGTATTGGTCTTTGAACGATTAGCGCGTAATGAATGTGAAGGTCAAAGCGAATTATTAGTTTTCAATCGATGGGGACAAATTGTATTCACGAATGATAATTATGAGAATGACTGGGCTGGAACAGACCAGACAGGGGCATTGTTGCCAAGTGGCGCGTATTTCTATGTATTTACTTGTAGAAGCACACCGACGAGTGAGCCATTTATAGAAAAACGTAGTTTGACAATTTTAAGAGAATAATAAATCAATTGAAAGATTGAAAACAAATGAAATGAATAAAGGTAGTTCATTTTGAGAGCGGTGTCGGTTTCCAAAACCGACACCGTTTATAATCAAAAGGACTTGAAAGTGATATGATAATAATTTGAATTACATTCAATAAATGTAACTATTCAGAACAGAGATTCTTTTATTGGTAGCCTTTAAATTATCTATTAAAATGTTCTTCAGCGATGCTGAATAGTAACCAATAAATTAAAAATTTTTCATGTACCGAATGCCTACCTTTTATTACCAACTCTCTACCCAAACGCAAAAGCACTTTAAGCTATGAAAAAGATTATACTCTTATATTTATATATACTTTTGCCCACAATGGGCTTTAGTCAATTAATCGCAACCTCTTTTTTTAGAGAGAATTTAGCAGCAATTAATCCTGCAATCATTGACTTAGAATATTTACAGTATAAGTTGAAAAATAATATAGGCGTTACTTACCAAGATCAATGGTTAGGTTTTTCGGATGACAACGAAAGACAATTTACTTTTAGTGGTTTTGCAGATATTATACCCAAAAAATCCAACTTTATTTGGGGTGTAAATGTATCCTATGATCAAGCCGCAGCTTTTCAATTCGTTCAGACGAGTGTAAGAGGAGCAGTCAGAATACCTTTATTTAGTAAATATCATAATCTATCTATTGGTATTAATTTGGGAGTGGGGATGAATATTCTAAAACTTCGCAAGATTACAACTGCTGATGATATAGACCCACTATTAAATATTTCAGAGAACACAAATCTATTAGGTGCATATCCTAAAGCTGGAATGGGGCTATACTATTATTATTATAAAGATGGTCGAAATTCCTTTTTTGGAGGTATATCTTTACCGAATATTGTTCCGATGAGTTTTTCTTACCAAAATGAAAATGCAGATACATCAATTACGGGACAAGGCTATCTGTTTGGCTATACCATTTTACAACATTTTAGCTTACAAGGCGGATATCGTTATCATTTAGGTCGCGATAATTATTTGGATGTGAGTGGTTGGTTCAAAAAAGCCATTTCTAATAGAGAAAATACTAACTTTCCTGTTCAGTGGAATGTGTTTATGAAATATCATTTAAAAAATATCTTTTGGGTTGGAGTAGGTGCTTCTGCGAGTTTAGGAACAGAAAGTGCGCTGACACACCAAGGTCTTTTGGCTGCATTTGGAGTGGATTGGTCTAGTTCGAGTCGAGGAATGTTAGTACAATTTGGTTGTACTTATTATACTGACCTCGGAATGTTACAGAATTATTCGGGAGGAACACCAGAGATTTTTATTCGTATTGGACGATTTTAGTACAATGAAAACATTAGGGAGTAGGAAATAAATAAGCTACCCGATATTGTAACGTTATTTTTCTTTTTAAGAAATTTAAAAAATCGTTGCATAGCATCGCTACGGAACTATTTTTTATGTTTTTTAAAATGGAAAATAACAAGCTAGATTGGGTAGGTTATTTTTTTCCTACTCCCTTAATAAAACTGTCTGCCAAAAGCATGAAGACAGGGGCTTGTTCGAGTCATAATTTTTGACTATCAAGGTGTTACGTTTTTTTATACTTGATTACTTTTGTCTAAGTACTTAAGTATTCGGAGATATTTAATTGTTGTAAACCTATAAGGTTTTTAAAACCTTATAGATTTGATTATCAATGGTTTATGATGTAGGGGCTAAATAGTTAAGTATATAGTAATTTTGCCTGAATACTTAAAAAAAAGGTTTTTTTACAAATGCCATAAAACTTCAAAATATCTCAATTAAATGGATATTACTGGTTTTTGCTCGGCTATTAGTCGCATAACCAGCAAAGCAGTAACCCGTAACCAGATCCCAGCAACACGAAATTTTTTCAAAAAAAATACAACTAGAATAGTAAATATATAAATATGAAACAATATTACATTTTACCTTTATTCATATTACTGACTTGCAGTTTATTGGCACAAGAGCCTTTCAAGCGAAAGGTATGGGAAAAAAAACTAGAAAATATACCCACGCAATCAGTAGATGCTATTGGCGAGTTATCGACAGGAAATTTGGTTTTATTATCTAATGGAGAGAAGGAATTCTCGCACGTCACGATTATGCGTCGTAATGGCGATGTAATAAGAACGGTTAAGTTCAATAAATACAAAAATAGTAAATTGAATGCGCTGACGATTACTAAGGATAATAAAATATTATTAGTTGGAACTTCTACCGCTTCAAAAGATAAAATCAAAGGGCTTAATGGATGGGCAATTTTGATAGATGCCAGTGGCAAAATGATATGGGAAAATGTTTATGGTGGTAAAAAAGATGATGAACTGAAAGCCATTTCGCCAATGGAAGGGGGCGGTTTTCTATTAATGGGAAATACTAAGTCATTCAAAAATTCAAAAGAAAATGCTTGGGCGGTTCGTATCAATGACAAAGGCGAGCAAGATTGGTCGTATAACTATGGTGGTGAAGATAGCGAAATTGTAAATGTTGGTGTAAAAGCAGGAAATGTATTTATATTGGGAGGGCGCAAGAAATTGAGAAGTAAAGAGAACGGTTTCTTGATAGGAATTGATGAATTAGGAAAAGAACTTTGGACACTCGAATTACCCGACGAAACCAATATTTTAGCAGGAATTTCTACCTTTGATGACAAAGCTGTATTTACAGGTTATCAATTCAATTCTAACATAGAAAGAGATGCTTTAATTTTTAAAATAGACATAAGAACAGGTGAAATCTTATGGAAAGAAAGTTACGGTAGCGAAATTGGTGATGACTATGGTCAAGCAATTTTAGAAATGCTCAACGGTAAATTAATGCTAGTCGGTCGTTCTTATTCACATCGCCCAGGGTCTTCTATTGCCAAAATGTGGCATCTGAAAGTCAATACAGGAGAAGGTTCAACAAAGGATAAAATTGAATTTTTTGGCTTAAAAAAAGAAAACTCTGCTAAAAGTATTTTTTTTACTAAAAATAGCGATGTTGTTCTTGGTGGAATGTTAAATGAATTACCATATATTGGTCGATTCAAAACAGAACTAGGAGAAAAGCCCACAATTACTTGGAATAATATAGGCTCAAGACGTTATAAGCGTGTTTTTAAAGAAGAAAAAGCAACATTTTTGGATATATCAGCAACGATTTCTTCTCCCATTTTACTCAAAAAATCGGATTTGAAAATCTATATGAATCATAGTATTACAAATGATAAGCAATATTATGATAGCTTAATTATTTCTCAGCCATCCATTTCGACTTTTGGCGATGACCATTTTTTATATACAGTAACCAACCGAGTTCCCGTTACAGAAGAAGATACAATGGTCGAAATGCGTTTATATAATAATTTGTATTCTGTTCGTTCTGATGCATTTTACTTCAAATTAGCTAATCCATTTCGATTAGATATGCTTTGGATTGACCCCGTTGAGGCAAATACCAGTCGATTAGCAAAAACGGTTCGTAATAATAATGTGACGCTCAAGATGATTGTCATGTCAAGTGAAGAATTAGTAAAAGGCAATTTTCATATCATTATCAATGGACGTAAAACAGAAGGCGCAAAGTATGGCGAAACGGTTATTAATCCTTTTATGAAAAAGAAAAAAGAAAAATTATTAGTCAAACGTTATAATTATATTAATAATGTTTTTCTTCAAAAGGGGAGAAATGAAATTAAATTAGCCATTGATATTGATGGAGAAACACATTATTCAACACCAATTATCCGTAATTATGAAGGTGAAGATGGCGACTTTAACGAAATAAAAGTCGATACGACTTATGATGCGAATGTAACGAATTTGCACGTTTTGGCGATTGGAGCGCAGCACAGTGACTTGAAATACACAACGAATGATGCACAAGATATTGCAAATGCATTCAAAGGTTTAGGCTCTAAAAAGCTATTCAAATCCGTCAATGTTGAAACATTAATAGGAAAAAATGCAACCAAAACGAATATTGACATCGCATTAGAACGATACAAAACGGCGTACCGAATCGGTGAAATTACTCGAAATGACCTTTTGGTTGTCTTTATTTCGTCGCATGGTTTTATTTATAAAGATAGTATTGCAGGAGCAACAGACTGGATTTCTTTTGAAAAATTCTTAATACAAGCATCTGATTTTGACAACGTTGCACAAGAAGCAACTTCGGTTGCTTACGAAAATATCATTTCGACTTTAGCAGCTATTCGTTGCAAAAAGATAGTTTTGATAGATGCTTGTTTTAGTGGAGGTGTTCAATTAAAAAGAAAAACAAATAATGATAGTAAGTTTTTCTCTGAAAATGAAAGCATCAATGACTTGATTAGTCAATTGAGTTATCAGCAACCAGGATTAGTTACCATCACTTCGAGTACTGCAAGTCAACCTTCTTATGAAGATGATGATTGGAAAAACGGTGCATTTACAGAAGCAATTATGTTGGCTTTCAAAAATGGAGATATGAATAAGGACGGCATCGTTAGCCTTTCGGAAATGTATGGCTATATCAGTAAATCTATTCCGCAATTGGTTAAAGATAAAAAACGTCAATCTCAGAAACCAACGATTACTAATTTTGATTTGGGAAAAATTCCTATTTTTCAGAGGTAGTGTAGCAAAGTACTTATTTTTTAGAAAGGAAGATAGTTTTGCGACTATCTTCCTTTTTTCTGATGAACTTATAAATGAAAGATTTTGATGCAAATCAATTCAATATCAACTTTGGTTCCGAAAAAGCTATCGTAAGGGAGTAGATTATTTATTGCCTATTCCCTAAGGAAGAAACTATTTCAGCACATTTTAGCGTTTATATTAATAGCACCATTTTTGTTTTTGTATTTTATGGTGACTTATGATAAAATTTTGGTTTAATAATTGGACAATGGTTAAATAAGTGAAATTTTATTGCTTATATTAAACAATGTTCGATGTATTCAATTTTATAGAGTAGATGAATTTAAAAACAATGAAGCGGCTCAATACGATATGTTGCAAGCTTATTTAAAACAGTTTATAATACATGCTGTACGGATAAAAAAAGAATACCACGTACTTAAAAAAGATACTGAAACAAAGTTGTTT
>CAKZLT010000285.1 GCA_937127195.1 uncultured Saprospiraceae bacterium | reverse complement strand
TTATTAAATATTTATAAATCTACTTTTTGGGTAGAAGGAATTTTAGCTCATAATAGTAGTTCGCCTAAGACAGACTTAAAAATACAAGCATTAGTAAATCCCGTAGATGGTTTTGCAGGACCGAATCAGCGTTCAAAATCTTGTGCTAAAACGCTTCCGATTACTGTATTAGGTATAGAAAGTATAACATTTAAAGGTATTGGAAATGGGTTTGATGCTACAACTGTTCCAGTAGTACATGCCTCTAATATTTTGGAAACTGATGATATTAACTTTGATACTGATGCAAAAAATAATCAAGGACATTATCATGGATTAAAAAGTTATAGAGTCTTTTCAGGTTCTCGTCGAAACCCTACTGTTGGAGTTGGTGCTCCTCGTAATATCGTATCTGTAACGGTTAATTTTACAGTACCTCCAATAGAGGATTTTAGTTTGTCTTTGAGGTCTTTTGATATTGATGACCCGTTTACCGACCCAGCTATTAATGGACGTAACCCTAAGAAATTTATTGACCCTAATGATACAGGGACAGAGGGAATTTATGATGGAGCTCAAGCAGTAGTTGCAGGTTTAGCAGCAAAATATGAAGGTACAGATAAATATGATAAACAGAACGATAATAGAGGCCTCGCTGAAATAATGGATTCAACTGGGAAGTGGAAATATGCTAAGTTAGGTCATTTTATAACGCAAAATGGATGTATTACATGCTGTAGTACATGTTACGATATACTTTCTACAGATGGTTCCGCAAGAGTGAAAATCACTGCTAACTCATTAAAACATTCTGTAAAGTTTGTTACTTCAACACAACCTGGAGATAATTATAGAATTGTAGCTAATGTAGATGAAGATTATATTGGAAGATTAAGAAATGAAGATAAATTCGACCAATTGGCAATTGTTGACCCTAAGGTTGGTGATGGAGATGCTGGTCAAGTGCAACTCCCTAGAGATTATATGTCTCATGTTTTGACTGTGTGGAGAATATTGCATTTAGAACAGGATGTTATGACAGCACCAACTTTTGAAGATATAAAAATTGATAGATTAGTTACTAATTTTTGGAATGCACCAGGAAGTACTAACATAAACAAAATAGAGACATCAAATACCTTTACATTACAAGAATCCGATACTTCAAAGTATCAAGATAATACATTTTCATTGACAAATGGTAAAAATGGAAGATTTGAAGGAGGAGAAATGCGTATATACACAAATATCGCTAATCAGTATGTGAGTGTTTGTAATAAGGGAGATGTTTATGCAAATAATGAGTATCAATTAAAGACCGTCGTAGGAAAATCATTTAATTTTGTTGGCGCTGGAAATATATTAACTTATAAAATTTCTAAAATTGGACTTCCTGTAATAGAAGGGACAATTACTCAAATGTCAAAAGTTGGTAGTGATTTTAGCTTTACTTTAAATTTACCTGATGGAACTACAACCATAGCAAATTATGATACTGGGAATTTGAAGATAGGAACAGCTGTCTTTGGTGTTCAAATAGTAAGTATTCTTGGAAGCAATGTTGTTAAAACAAATGAAATAAAAATCCCAGTTTCTATTGCAGATGATGATGTTTATGAAGAAACAAATATTACAGGAGTTGGACTATACAAGTGGTACAATGATAATCGGAAAATTGATTTAGAAATCACAAAAAAAGTATATAAAAAAGCATATTTAGAGGTAGAAGAAATTGTTGATTTTCATCAAAAGATACCTTTTATAGCTAATGTAGATGAATATGATTTTGGAGCAATAGGTGTAAATAACTTTGTAAATGATTACTCCCAACTAAAAGTTAATTTATTGGAAAGTGAAAATTTTTGGGGTGTATATGTTTGTAAGACTTTTCAAGGTCCTGCTGGACTAGATAATGACCCGAATGTAGAGGGATCTCTTAGAGGACTTACACGTTCTCATGGAAGTAATATAGTAATATCTAGAGGAGGGGGAGGTTGCGATGTTTATAATGAGTCATGTCGCGAAGAGCATCCAAATAACCCTACACTTTTTCATAAACGTTTAAGTGTTACTACTGCGCATGAAATTGGACATCAATTTGGTCTTATTCATGGATTCGGCTTTAACAAACTAGGTGAAGATCTAACTATACATGAAATTTCAGAAGTTCATCCTACTAGTTTTAACATGGGATTAATGGTTCGTGGTACATCATTAAATGATGCTACTCACTATCTTAATAATAGATTCACTAATTTTATTTGCTCAAGAATAAATAATCCAGATCTATGAGATATATAATACTATTAATGTTTCTTTTAATTTATACTTTTTCGATAGGACAAATCAAAGTTGAAAAAAACGCTATAGATTCTACTGAATTGATAATAGAATTAGCAAATGATAAAATTAGAATTGGAGAACCTATATATTATACAATCACATTGAAAAATAGTTCAACTAGTGATATCAATATAATTAAGCCATGGATTAAAGGAAATTTTCCAGAATTACAATACAAACAGAAAAAAGATAGTTTATGGCATTCATTACCTATCTCAAGTCTTTCTGGTGGGAATCATTATGGAGTAACAATAGAAAAATCGGATATTGTTACTAGGTTAAAGCCAGAACAAACAATATCTAAAACTTTAGTATGGTTGGATATTCCATTTATAATAAATGGGACACTTCGTCCAAACTTTGGCTATAATGAACTTTATGAAACAGATAAGATTGTTTCTGATACAGGAGGAATAAAACTTAGAATTTTCGATGAGATGCTATATCATTATAGTAATAAAAAACGCTATTAGAATGAGGTTGAATTAGTGATTTCAAATCATCCTGTAAAAGACTTAAAAGCTAAACAATGGCTAGATAAAAATCTATTAAATCCATCAGTAATATATAAAGGAGTTTTGAGAGGAGGGAAATTAATTGAATATGAGTATGCTATTTGGCATAATCAAGGTTTAAAGGAAATTGAAACGATAGAAGAATTTATTAGTTTATTTCCTGATTCTAGTTTTACACCATGGGCTAAACTCTATTTAGCCAATTGGATAAATATGGGTGTTTATTATTCCTATTCTATTAGAGGAGAGCGTAGATTTACTTATTATTCTTCACGCGAAAGAAGTCGAAAAAGATACAATGAACTACAAAAAGCGGAAAAAATTATCAAATCATTAATAGATAAAAATAACTTTCCGAATGATACTTTTAAAGAAAGAGCCTTGACAATTGAAAAGAAGCTTAAAGGCATAATAAGTCATATAGAAAGTTTAGGTTTCAATGTGGACTTTTAATCAAAAAAATAAAAAAGACAGTCCTTCGTCGACTTGCAGCTATTGCTCCTGTTAAAGAAAACAGAAGAAGACAGTTACATATATTTTGATTAACATGAGCAATAAAAAGGGGTTGTTACTCTTGGAAATAAGAATTTTCTTCTGTAGCCTGTTTAACATTGCATTTGCAAACTAACCTTTTCTCTTCTTTGCAGCACATAATGTGACCTGAGGTCATTCTGACAGTTGGCATATGCCATGCCAAGCCCCGCTCCTGAGCCGAAGGAAATCGGCCATGTGTGCCCTAAAACAAACGAAGAGGCACGTCAAAATATGATTCAAGAAAATATGAGAAAT
>CAKZLT010000284.1 GCA_937127195.1 uncultured Saprospiraceae bacterium | reverse complement strand
AGTTCAAAAGAGTTCTTCTGTACTGGATTTTTTCCTTAAATTTGTGATAAACTGAAAATAAAATAAATGTTACGAATATTCACGATACTTTTAGCCGTAGGAATACTATCAACCGCCTCAGCGCAGGATGTACCGATTAGGTATTGGAATTTTGATGGAAGCGATAGTGAATTTGCAGGTGCAATTAGGGGAGAACGTGCAAATATTGCAGATGGTGTAGAAAAATTTGGGGTTTATTTGAATGGAAATTCTAATACTTTTGTACCTTATGGAGTAGAATGGACGGATGATTTTACGGTCTCTTTTTGGTTCAAACCAACTACCGTAGATAGGCCACAAACGATTTTTTTATTAGAAAAAATAGCCAATAAGACCAATCAAACGGAGCGTTATATTCACTTATTTTTGCAAGATAAAAAGCTCTTTTTGAAGGATGAAAAAAACTACTTAGCCATTACCGAAAAAACAGTTTCGGAAGGAGAATGGTATCATGTAACTTACCAATATGATGGTTTTGAAGCGCGTATTTATTGGGCTGGAGCAGAGGTTTTTTCTAGCGGAAAAGTAACGATGTATAATCAACTAGCGCAACGAAAAGACGTTTTGACGATTGGAAAAGGAAGTAATGGAATTGGATTTTTGGAAGCGGTATTAGATGAAGTTCGTATTTATAATCGACCAATTGAAACAACACAAATAGTTGAAGAGTTTAAGGTAGAACAACCAGTTGTTAAGGTTGAAAAACCAATCGAAAAAAGCGTTAAGCCGATTGAAAAAGTAGTAGAAAAGCCAATAGTAGAAGCTCCAAAAGAACCTTTTCGGGTTAAGAAAAAAATAAAAGACGAATTTAAAAAAGCAACTTTTAGTGGTCGAGAAAATGACATACAACACGAAATTTATGTAACGCAAACGAATATAGAAGTAGAAGTTTGGGATTATGATGAATTTGATAATGACAGAATTTCGGTGACGCTAAACAATTCACCTTTTATTGGAACTTGCTGTAAAAATAAATTGGTACAAAAGAAGCGCAAAAAGACTACTTATCGCTTCAATCTGGTAACGGAAGCAGTCAATTATTTGACATTTGTTGCGGAAGATATGGGAATTTATGATTCTCAAAATACGGCTGCGGCTCGAATTATCGTCAATGGAGAGCGTTTTGATGATATTTACAAGCTGGTTTTGACCAAAAAGAAAAACGCCGTTTTGAAGTTTGTTCACGTTCCTTTAAATAAAAATAAATCTAAGATTGTTCCTGCTGTAGCAACAAAAAATAAGGATTTAGATAAAATAATTGTTGAAAATAAAGTGCTTGACCCTTTGGTGGTCAATTCGACAACCGTGACTTTGAGAGTTAGAGGAAAAGAAAAAAATAGAAGAAAAGTGAGCTTGGCTTTGGAAGATAAATCTTTGGCAGCACCATTTTTTGTATCGAAAGAATTATCACGTAATTTGGTTTTTAACCTAAGTACTCAAACCGAAAAAATTCTTTTGTTAGAAGCCTTGAACCTCAAACAAACCCAAAAATCAAGAATTATATTAGATGTAGAAGTTAATGGTCAAGTGGTCAAAACTTATCAAATCGCGCTAGATGAAGCGAATACACTTTTGCCGTTTGTTTACGTTCCTGATAAAAAATCGAAAGACCCGCGCAATCAACGTACAGTTGTAGTCACAGATACCAATTTGACTATTCAAATTCGAGATTTCTCTAAGGTAGATGGTGACCAAGTAACGATTAAGCAGGAAGGAAAAGTAATTTTGGCGAACTACGTTTTGACTGGTGACTTTAAGGATTTACCAATTACTCTAAAAGCCAATTCGGATAACAAATTCGTATTTGTACCTGTATCTATGGGACGTTCAAAAGGAGAAAATACTGCCTATGTGATGATTTTGTCGAAAGGTGAAGTGATACACGAATTTAGTTTGCGCTCACAGGATAAGAATAAACCCGCGAAGTTGGTTATTTTGCATCGCGAGAATTAGTATTACTTTGAGTGTATCTAATAAAAAGACCGAATAGTTTTATAGGCTATTCGGTCTTTTTGATTTTATTGTCTTATAAAATTTCAGCATTATGATAATCAGTATCTGTCACTTGATACTCAAATATTAGAAGCGTCTCAGTATCTTCAATTAACTTATATCCACAATTTTCCCAGACAGAACCATTAATAGCTTTGCCATTACAGCCCAAAGGATTATCTAGTTCAAAACGTTGAATGCGTTCATTATTGAATGTAATACTACCATATCCTATAGACATCCATCCAATTTCACAGTATTCGTCACCTGCTTCCGAGGCACATTTACCTTTTATATCAAGAGTTGCATTTGACTCTATTTCATACCTTAGGGTATCACCTATGTCACCATATATTTTTATATTTAAATCATGGTCAGTTGTATTAACTATTCTCCGTACAGCGTCTGTTACTGTAAGCTCAGCCCTCCAATCATCACAATTCCATGCAAAGATTGAATTTGGAAGGCACAATAAAATTATTAATAATTGATTATTTTAATTAAATAAAAAAGCCTCATCAGAGGCTTCTTTACATTGCTGGATTAATATTGTTGAATCGACAACTTAATCCTACAACTTATTCTACAAACTGGGTCAACTAGTTCATCAGTGACTCATCATCAAGCAGATCACGCAACTCGGCATCCATCTCTTGCATCTGTTCATCCTGAAGTTGATAATACGATAAATC
>CAKZLT010000283.1 GCA_937127195.1 uncultured Saprospiraceae bacterium | reverse complement strand
ATCTAGGTAAAGCTTTACTTGTTTTTGCAAAAATTACTAACCCAGTTGTTGGCCTATCTAATCTGTGTACTGTACCAAGGTATACATTTCCTGGTTTGTTGTATTTTTCCTTTAAATAATCTTGTACAATTTCCGATAAAGGTTTGTCACCCGTAGCATCGCCCTGCACGATATCCCCAGAAAATTTATTGATCGCAATCAAATGATTGTCCTCATATATTACACGAAGATTTTTAGTATTGCTCCGACTCATTTGGGAAATCTGTAGACTTTACATCACCAATATACGACTTAATTGCATTGGTCATTTCTGCATGTAAGTTGGCGTATTTTCTTAAAAACCTTGGATTGAAATCATTGTTGATTCCAAGCATATCATGACTTACTAACACTTGACCATCAACACCTCCACCAGCTCCAATTCCAATAATTGGGATAGCAACAGATTTTGCCACTTTTTCAGCCAGTTTAGCAGGGATTTTTTCAAGTACAATAGCAAAACAACCTAACGATTCCAAATGTTTAGCGTCACTCATCAAACGTTCAGCTTCTTCCTCTTCTTTAGCTCTTACTACGTACGTTCCAAATTTATAAATAGACTGTGGAGTCAACCCCAAATGCCCCATTACAGGAACGCCAGCCGTCAAAATTCGTTTGATAGATTCCGATATTTCTTCGCCACCTTCCAACTTTACGGCGTGCGCTTCGGCTTCTTTCATAATCCGAATTGCCGAATTTAACGCCTCTTTGGAATTACCTTGGTATGATCCAAAAGGCAAATCCACCACTACCAAAGCTCTTTTGGTGGCTCTAATGACCGATTGAGCATGATAAATCATGTGATTTAGCGTAATCGGGACAGTTGTTTCGTAGCCTGCCATCACGTTGGCGGCAGAGTCACCAACCAATAAAACATCAATTCCCGCTTCGTCCAAAATGCGCGCCATTGAATAATCATAAGCCGTAAGCATAGAGATTTTTTCGCCCTTTTGCTTCATCGCTTGTAAGGTATGCGTAGTTATTCGTTTTATCTTTTTTGTAACCGACATAGTTTTGGTTTTGATTTGGCTGTAAATGTAATTATTTTTAATAGTACTTAAAAAGCTATTTTGATTAAAAAAAACATAAAAAAACCTTACATTTACGAGTGTTATTTTTGACTCCTTATTTTTTTAATTAAAACAATGTTTCAACTTTTTTGCCTCTAATTTCTACTATTCTTATTCATTAAAATAAACAATAGCAGAAATTTGAAGTTGCACTTTTTTCAAAGAGTCTAATTTTTTTAGAATATTCTTTGATTAGGATACACCCAACAATTCTCCAAAGAATGAAATAAAACTATGAAAGTCCAATTTACAACTTTATTTATTTTTATTAGCCTTCTTTGCACTCATGCACAAAATCAACTTCGATTTGATAGAATTACGATTGAAGATGGGTTGTCGCATACAACAGTGCATAGCATTTTTCAGAATGAAGACGGACTAATTTGGATTGGTACAGAAGATGGCTTGAATATTTATAATGGTTATTCTTTCAAAATATACAAACACGACGCAAGTAATCCTTATAGTATTAGCAACAATGTTATTAAAAGCATTTTTAAAGATAAAAAAGGAACAGTTTGGGTTGGTACTGAAAATGGTCTGAATAGATATATTCCTGAAAAAGACGGTTTTATTACTTTTAAAAAAGAAGAAAATAATCCCAAAAGTCTTACCCATAATCATATCAGAAGAATAGCCGAAGACCAAAAAGGTAACTTGTGGTTAGCAACCGATAATGGAGTAACCAAAATTGTTAATTATTCTGACACTTCGATTCAGTGCATTCAATATCCTTATGACGCTGACCAACCTAATACGATTG
Source organism: uncultured Saprospiraceae bacterium (assembly GCA_937127195.1). Classification (GTDB taxonomy): domain Bacteria; phylum Bacteroidota; class Bacteroidia; order Chitinophagales; family Saprospiraceae; genus CAKZLL01. The sequence goes on along the minus strand of CAKZLT010000283.1, from coordinate 851 downwards.
CCTATCCTGTTGTAAGAGGCATTTTTGTAGATTCAAAAGATAGAATTTGGATTGGAACAGATGGTGCTGGAGTATATAAAGTTATCAATTCCAATTCTACAAACTCTTCCCAACTACAAAAATTCATTCAATACAAAGCTAATAATGATAACATCAATACGATTACTTCTAATAGAATCAATGACTTTGCGGAAGATAAATATGGAAATATTTGGATTAGTACTTGGAAAGGTGGTTTGAATAAACTCTATATTGATGAAAATGGCGAAGAAAAAATCGTTGCTTATCGACATGATGAGAATGATTTGACTTCAATTAATTATGATAGAATCACCAATGTTTTTGCTGATAGTAGAGGTTATATTTGGTTAGGCACTTACAATAGAGGTGTTAATCGGGCAAAGATTAGTCGCAACTCCGACTTGCTGTCTTTTGATAGTTTTAAAAATGAAAAAGATAATAAATATAGTCTTTCTCACAATACTGCTTATACTTTTTTTGAAGATAAAGCTGGCGAAATTTGGATAGGAACATGGGGAAATGGCATTAGTAAAGCTGGACATCATAGTAACCGAATGCTTTTATTAGGCTTTCAGAACGGATTTAAAGATAAAGGATTTAATGAGGTTTGGAGCATTGACACTGATGAAAATAACAATTGGTGGGTTGGTTCGTGGGATGGTGGAGTCACTCAAATTATACCCAACGAAACAGGTTCTGTATTGAGTTATGATAAAAAAATAAAAAACTTTCTGTCTACTTTGCACGAGAAACGAAGTAGTGGTGCAAAAAAGAAACGTTATCTTTATCCCTACCTCCAATTACCAAGTGAGCGAAATGATTTAACGGAA
>CAKZLT010000282.1 GCA_937127195.1 uncultured Saprospiraceae bacterium | reverse complement strand
TAGAGACCAATTGAAATATCAAGGATATGGTGAAAACCAAAATACCAATGAATGTGCAGATGAAGTACCTTGTACAGAGGAACAACATCAGCGTAATCGCCGTACAGAGTTCCGAATTATTGGAGTTTTAGGCGGAGGAATGTTTGATGAACCAGTGGAGTCACAAGCACCTCAGTATGTAAAAACTGACCCTTGCGTTGGTTGCCCGTTCTAATATAGAATAAAGATTTTTGACTTGAATAAATGGAAAGACTCGTATTAGTATCAACTAATATGAGTCTTTTTACGTCACCCGACAACCAAAAGTGGCTACATTTTTTTACTACAAAAAACATTTGTAGATTAGTGTAAACTTAATTTTAAAGAATGAATGAACAAGTCTTTTGGAAAATAATTGAACAATCATCTATTGAAAACACGGACTTAACAGAACGTTTTCAATGGATTAAACAAGAATTATCCAATTTGACAGAAAAACAAATTTTTAAATTTGATAAGGTTATTCATTTTTTATTAGAAAAATCTAATACAGAAGACCTTTATGCAGCAAGTTATGTTTTGTTGGGAGCGGGTAATGAAGAGCAATTTTTACAATTCAGGTTTTGGTTGATGCTACAAGGACAGCGGACTTTTAAAAAGGCAATTAATGACGCAGAAACGTTAGATGTTTTTGTGGACGATTTTAAAAATAAAATAGTTGATTGGTCGAAAATAATCGAATTAAAGGAGCTTGCCGAAAACGCTTTTTTTATAAAAAATAACCTTAAGAATTATTCAGAAATATTTCCTTATCACTTAGAAAACGTAACAATTAAGTCATTCATTGATGTAGATAAATCCAAAATTGCGGACTTAGTACCACTTCTTTGCCAAAAAATGGGTTGGGAAACAGACTTTGTAAAAGGAACTTGGAAAAGCGATGAAACCCCTTTTTAGGCTATGTTATTCTATACTTTTGGCAGATTAATAGATTTTTCTTGATTTTATAAATACATTACACTAAATTGAATTGTATTTAATTGATGAAATAAGCTTTTAAGTACGTGAGCAAACTCGTATTCTGCTCACGTACTTAATAATAAATTGATAATAACGCATTATTCAAATAATAACTAAAATCATGGCAGTAGATAATTTTGAAGATTTATTTTTGAGTGAAGAAGATAAAGCCAAAAAAAGAGCAGCAGCCGAAAAAGCCGCAGCTAAGAAAAAGAAATTAGAAGATATTTACTTCGATGATACAGATTCAAACACGAACGAACGAAAGGAAACAAGTAAAGGTGTTTTAGATGATACTTTTAGTAAATTGAAGTCTCAATTTAATATTGACGATGAAATGCTTGAAAATCTAAATGAAAAGAAAAATAAATTCACATCAGATTTTAAAGAAAAATTTAAAGATTTAGACGAAAAAGCAGAAGGTTTTAATCAAAAAGCAGACGAAGCAGCTAATAGCGCAATGGACTTTTTCTTTGATGCAGGTAAAAAAGCGAAAGAAAAAGCAGCAGATTTGTTTGAAAAAGGAAAAAGCTATGCTGATGAATTAGAAGAAAAAATGCGTTTAAAGGATGAAGCTGCCGAAGAAGCACTCAAAAACCCTAAGCATAAGGCTAGTGATTCGTTGCTAGGAGGTTTTGATTCTTTCTTTGATAAAGCTAAAGATTTGGCTGATAAGCTAGATAAAAAAGTAGAAGATAGATATAATAAGGAAGGTGAAATCAAATTAACAAAATCAGAAATAGAAAGAAAAAAATCAGATGAACCGAGTAGAATTTATGGTTTTGATGATTTAGATGGAGACGGAAATCCATTGATTGATGATGCAATTATTGAGGATTAATCAATATTGCAGAGTATATTTGATGACTTAAAATTACGTTTACTAAACTTTTAGAAGTTTGGTAAACGTATTTTTTTATAAAAAAAAACCAAATGCCTAAAGCAAATTTACTGCCTCAAAATCTTTATCTATTCTTAATCTTAAGTTTTTTGAGCTGCAATAGGGGAGAAGAAACACCTATTTTAAATATTGCAACTGCCGCCAATATGCAGTTTGCAATGGAAGAATTAGTTACCGCATTTTCAAAAAAAACAAATATTGAATGCCAAACGATTATTAGTTCTTCTGGCAAGTTAACCGCTCAAATCAAGACTGGAGCACCTTACGATGTTTTTGTTTCGGCAGATATGAAATATCCTTATGAGCTTTACCAAAGCAAAAAAACAATAGGAAAACCTTCGATTTATGCTTATGGTCAGTTAATACTTTGGACAACCCAAAAAAATAAACAGCTCAAAATTGAGCATTTGACCGATGATTTTTATGAAAAAATTGCTTTGGCTAACCCCAAAACTGCGCCTTACGGAATGGCAGCGATGGAAGTAATGGAGTATTTCAAAATAAAAACAGCAGTAAAAAAGAAATTAGTATTTGGTGAAAGTATTGCGCAAACCAATCAATTTATCCTTTCGGGGGCAGTAAATGTTGGTTTTACGGCACAGTCAGTTGTGAAAGATAAGAGTAGAAAAAACTTAGGCAACTGGATAACTATACCCAAAGATGCTTATGAGCCAATTGAACAAGGTGTTGTGATTTTGAATAATAGAATAGAACAGGCTGGAAATGCACAGCAATTCTATGATTTTCTTTTTACAGAAGAAGCACAAAGCATCTTGAAAGAATATGGATATATTACGAATTAACTTGATTTTGAGATTATTGGGAATTTAAGCATCGGACGCCTTCGAAGCATTATTATTATTATCGGGGCATTTTTTAGAATTTTTACAAAAAAATAATAGCTTGCTAGTTTCAGAGTTAAGCGTAGCGTCTCTGAAATTATACATTTTGTCACGTCTAAGACGTGTACGTGTCGTCTGTATTGATAATTGTTCACGTCTTAGACGTGGTAAATCTGGAATTTCAGAGACGCTACGCTTAACTCTGAAACTAGCAATTTGCTTTTTATTTTTTTGAAAAAATTAACAATCTAAATATGTAATCTTATTTAATTCCCTAATTCCAATTGATTTTTAACCAACTGGTAATACGCACCTTTTTGAGCAGCTAGCGTTTCATGGTCGCCACACTCGATTATTTCGCCTTTATTTAATACGATTATTTGGTCAGCATTTTTGACAGTACTTAATCGGTGAGCCACAACGACAACCGTTCGGCCTTCAAAGAACTGTTCGAGTTTTTCCATGATTACTTTTTCATTATTAGCGTCCAAGGAACTTGTTGCTTCATCAAAAAATAAGTATTCTGGCGACTTATAAACGGCTCTAGCAATCATTAATCGTTGTTTTTGTCCGCCACTGACTCCTACTCCTTCTTCACCGATTTTGGTATTGTAGCCTAGCGGTAATTGTTCTATATATTCTTGAATATTAGCCGCTTTTACCGCTTGAATTAAGCGTTGTTTATCTACTTTTTCTTCTCCAAGTGCAATGTTTTTAGCAATAGTATCCGAAAAGACATAACCATTTTGCATGACTACGCCACAGCGTTCGCGCCACGTATAGTTTCTGACATTTTCCAAGTCAAGGTCACCAAGTTTGATGCTACCTTCCGATGGCGGATAGAATTTGAGTAATAATTTGAGCAGTGTCGTTTTACCACTTCCGCTTGCTCCGACGATTGCTGTAATTTTGCCTTCAGGAATAACCAAATTTATATTTCGAAGTACCCATGGAGAACTCGGGCCACCATATCGGAAACTCAAATCAGATAATTTAAGGCTTTTTTCTTCTGGTAGAATGTTTATTTTACTATCTTCAATATCCTCTTCATTGTCCTGTTCGTGGATTTCTCCGAGGCGTTCCAAACTGATTTTTGCATCTTGAGAAGCCGTAATAAAGTTAATCATTTCGACTAAAGGCGCGTTCAATTGACCAATAATATACTGAATCGCCAGCATAGAACCGAGGGTCATATTGCCTTCAATTACGGCTTTTGCAGCCAAAAAGGAGATGATGATATTTTTTAATTCATTGATAAAAGAACTTCCTGCTTGTTGATATTGAGTCAAAGCAAGGACTTTCATATTTACTTTATACAAGTTTGCTTGAATGTGTTCCCATTCCCATCGTTTCAATTTTTCGGCATTGTGCAGTTTGATTTCCTGCATTCCCTGAATAAGTTGAATGAGCTTATTTTGATTCTTGGCGCGTTGTTCAAAGCTTTTATAATCTAATACTTTTCTTCTTTTTAAAAAAAGTAAAATCCAACTAATATAGAGCAAACTACCGAGTAAGAAAATTACAAAAATGGCGGTATTGTAAAAAAGTAAAACGCCTCCAAATATGATAAAACTGAATAATGAAAAGGCGGTATTGAGTGTAGTAGAAGTTAAAAAATTCTCAATTCGATAATGGTCATTGATGCGTTGAAGAAGGTCTCCAATCATTTTTGTATCAAAAAAACGAACAGGTAAACGCATCAGTTTGAGAAGAAAATCCGAAATCAAAGAAATATTGACTCGCGCTCCAATATGTAACAAAATCCAACTTCTGATGAAACCAACCGAAGTTTGACTGATAAATAAGGTCAATTGAGCTAATAAAATCAAGTAAATGAAATTAATATCTTCATTATTGATACCAAAATCCACAATGGATTGAGTCAAAAATGGAAATATTAATTGCAAAACACTAGCTACAACAAGTCCCAAAACGAGTTGAGTAATGAGTTTTTTGTATTTGAAAATATAAGAAAACAAAAAGCCAAACCCCTTTTTATCAACTTTTTCACCATCCGTTTCAAAAAATTCTGGCGTTGTTTCGAATAGCAAAACAATTCCTTTTTTCTCCCCTTTTGATACATCACTCAACCAGCCCGCCATGAACTCTTCATGTGTTAATTTGGCTTTTCCAAAAGCTGGGTCAGCAACGTAAATATGTTTTTTTGTAGCTTTATAAACGACTAAAAAATGGCTCTGTTTCCAATGAGCAACAAATGGGAGTGGTAAATCATTGATGATGTTCTCCAGAGAAACTTTGGCAGAAAGCGTATGAAAACCAATTTGTTCGGCAGCATAACTAATACCTAATAGCGAAACGCCTTCGCGGTCAGCATAAGTCAAGTCTCGAAGTTTCTGTAAAGAATACGAACGCCCGTGATGCTTCGCAATCATGCGAAGGCAAGTTGGTCCGCAATCCATTTGGTCGGGCTGTTTGTAGAAGGGAAATTTCAAATCGTAGTGGGTTTTGTTGAATATGAATAACAAAAATGCCAAAAACAAAGGGCTTGACCAAATACTCTTTGAATTATTGTTAAATAAATTTAAAACTAAGCTGAATGTAACTAATCAGGGCTTTTTTTGTTGAAAAAATATGAAAAAATTAAAGTATATGATTTATTCAATCGTTATTTTCATTGTCATTTTTGTAAGCTACATGAAATGGAATGACTACTCAGTAACGGATGTTGGGTTATTATTTTTAACCAAAATTAAGGAAATGAAAGGAGAAGCAATTGATATAAGCTCTTTTGAAGAAGAGGAAAGACGGACTATTACACATGAGAACTGGACAAAATTGGTTGAGCAACACGTTACCTTGTCTGGCAAAGTGAACTATAAAGGATTTATAAAAGATAAAATCGCTTTAGATGATTATTTAGATACGTTAAGTAATCATCCACCAGGTAAAAATTGGAATGAAGCAGAACAGTTAAGTTATTGGATAAATGCTTATAATGCTTTTACTGTCAAACTCATTATTGACCATTATCCATTGAAAAGCATTTGAATAGAACGTTTTAGAAATCGTTTAATTTTCAATTCAACCTTGTTTTTTCCGGCTGAGATCAAAGTTTTGGAGGTTGTCACTCAGAAGTTTCATTGTCCACACAATGTGATTTTTAATTACATTTTGTGTGAGCTGTAATGTAATTGTTTTATTCCTGTTGT
>CAKZLT010000281.1 GCA_937127195.1 uncultured Saprospiraceae bacterium | reverse complement strand
GAATATATTCATTGGCGGCGTTTGACCTAAGCTGTAATAGCTTTGTGCTTCTTGACGTAGATAATAATCTGCATTTTCATTAGCATCCATCTTTGTTCTTTCTCGAACGAGGGATAAACTTTTTTCAGCAAGATTTTCTCTAGCTCGATCTGCCAAGTCTTCGCTAACATCCATTGCCAAGAATTCTAATTTGAAATGATCTCTATCTGGCCACGGAAAAATCACCGTTTCTGGTAAGTTAATTGTATCATCCGTAATTAGTTGAGCGGCATAGAATCGGTCTCCTTTGATAGTATCGGGTATTGTAAAAATCGTTGGACTAAAACCAATAGCAGAAAAAGTCACTTCATCACCTCTATGAACAACAAGAGAAAAGAAGCCACGATAATTAGTATAAGTTCCTCTATTTTCGGACTTTACACTAACCGTTGCATAAGGAACAGGAATCAGTTGATTATTGGCATCAGTAATAACCATCCCCGAAAACTGAATAAGTGTAGAATCGTTACTCAAGTCGATGCCATTCTGCGAAAAGGCAACCACGCTAAGGCTAAATGCTATAAGAAAAGCAAAATATTTTTTCATTAGTTTCTAATTTTCAATTTCTCCTAATAGTAAAGTTAAGCTGAATGTTTGTTCTTATTTTTTTATAAAAAACACTTTACAATACTAAATATACAACACAAACGCCACAAAATGATTTTATGCTGTTGAACTTACACTTTTAACAGCGTTTTAACAGATACGATTGTGTTTTTTTTATCACAGACTTTTAATAAGCTACTGAGTAGAAAAAATGTTTCTTTGACAATTTTTGCCAAGACCGTTTTCGAAATGAACTTTAAATACACGAATTTTAAGCGAATAAGACTATTTGAAAACCTTATTCGTGCATTCGTGGCAAAAATTGTCAAAGAACCGAAAAAATTTAGTTCTTACCTTCTTCTACTTTTTCTTTTTCTGCACCTTCTTCTGTAAGTGAATTCCAAGTATTGTTAGTCAACTCTATATCTGCCATACGTCCAGAAGGGTCAATCATAACACTTTTGATTTTGCTCATTTTGATAGGCACAATCAATTCGTAAGTCGGATGAGTCCATGCCCAATCATCAACAACACTCCATTTTTTACCTTCTGCTGGTTTTTCTCCACGCATAATTTGCAATGGAATATTAAACGTTTTTACTTTATTCTTACCGTATAACACACTTATATCAATAGGCATTGGCATTTTTCCAATACGTTTGAGCGTGATTTTTGTTTTTCCTCCAGCTTCTTTCATATCTACGATACCATAATCAATAGTATTCGTTGTATTTACCCAATATTCTTTGTACCAATCCAATTCTAAGCCTGATGCTCTTTCCATAATTCTGATAAAATCATTTGGATTTGGGTGCTTAAATTTCCAATTATCGAAGTAGTCCAACATTCCTTTATCAAAAGCCTTCTCTCCAACGATATATTCTAATTGCCCCAAGAATACCGCACCTTTTGAGTAAGAAGCCAAACCATACGCCAAATTACTAGAGTAATGATCTGCGTGTGTACTCATTGGCTCTTCTTTTCCACTTTTTGCCAAATAACGATAACCTTGATAGCTTCCGTTATGAACACTTTCATTCTTGTTTGCTCGGTCAAATAAGTGCGCCATAGTTTCGCTAGAAGCATAGCTAGTGAAGCCCTCATCCATCCAAGGATATAAGCTTTCGTTACTTCCCATAATCATTTGATACCAACTGTGTAATCCTTCATGAACGGTTACACCAACCAAACTAGCTAGTTTTCTATGACCAGTAATTAATGTTCCCATCGGATATTCCATACCGCCATCGCCACCTTGAATAACTGAATATTGCTCGTAAGGATATTTTCCGTAATGCTTGCTAATGAATTGAAATGCTTTTACAGTGTATTCTGGCAATTTTTCCCATTCTTTTGTTTTATCATTTTCTTGATAAAAAAAGTGTAAAGTTGGACCATTAGGAACTTGCGCAGTAACGTGTTTGTAATCTGGATCGGCTGCCCACATGAAGTCATGAACGTTTGGCGCAACGAAATGCCAAGTCAATTTTTCGGTATCTGGAACATTTAATGCTTTACTTTTATCTTCATAACCATGACCGATTGTTTGTGGATTTTGCAAATAACCTGTTCCTCCAATAGTATATTTTTTATCAATAGAAATTTTTACATCAAAATCTCCCCAAATACCATAAAACTCACGTCCAACATAAGGGTTTGCGTGCCAACCTTGATAATCATATTCACACATTTTAGGATACCATTGTGCCATAGAATATGATATTCCTTCTTTGTTGTCGCGTCCAGAACGACGAATTTGCATAGGAACTTGTCCTTCAAATACCATATCAAATTCAACACTTTCGCCTGGTTGAATTGGTTTTTTGAGTTGGACTTCTAGGATAGTTCCAACGGTTTCAAATTTGATTTTTTTACCATTTTGCTTTAATTTTTTTACTTTCAAATAACCAATTTCATTTGGCTTTAAGCCAGAAATACGATTCCCAACGCGCTTATCAGGGTCTTCTATTGTTTTAGAACGAATGTCCATCATGCTATTGGGCTGAAAAGCGTTAAAGTATAAATGGTAAAAAACCTTATCTAATACATCTGGAGAGTTATTATAATAAGTAAGTTTTTGAGTACCTGAAAAACGATGATTTTCGACATTCATGTCGATATTCATTTCATACTTAGCTTTTTGTTGCCATCTGTCGGGTTGCGCAATAGCTGAAAATGTTAAGCAGCCTATCAACGCCATAGATAAAATTAATTTTGACTTCATCATTATTCGTTATCTTTTCTATTAATATTTATATGCTTTTTGAAAAATGGATGTATATTTATACTCATTGTTAGAGCTTTCTGAATTATTTTAAAGTTAGTAACATCCAAAAAAAACTAACTTAATAAAGTGGTATTATTTCCCATTTACAAAAGCATTTTTGTAGTGTAAAAATATAAAAAAAAGGTCGAATATATTTTTTTAATAAGTATTATTCGATGATTGTGCGGTTGTAATGGTTAATAGGTTAGATTCTAGCAATCAATGACAAGTTGATAAGTATTTTTCTTCTTTTTTATAAAAAATAGAAACCTAGAGATTCAACCAATAGGTAAATTTTGCAACTAATGCTCTGTTCTTTTTAGAAAAATCGGTAGCTAAATAGTTGTCTGTATAAACGATAAAGAAGTCTGATACAGGCTTGAAACGCCATTGTAATCGAGCATTTATATTAAAATTATCTGCTTGATTATTGTATTGTATAAAGGTTGTAAAGAATAATTTTTTGGTAAAAGTCAAATCGAAACGAGGACCAATTAAAATCAAGGAAGAAGTAATTTTTGGTAATTCGATATGATTATAACTATAATCAAAAGCAATTGAGCCATAAGGTCTAAACTGAAACGCAACATTTCCTTGTATTCCATAGCGAGTCCCATTAAAGTATTGTCCAATATTACTCTTAACAGAGAAATATACTTTTTTTCGCATATCAGAACTAAAGCCAGCATTAAAATTAAAGTAATTATACTCTGTATCAGCCGCTAAAGGAATTGAATCTAATCCAGAGGGATCAAACTCTTCAGTCAAGTAAATATAGTTTTGCTGAAAGTTCAAGTCAAATTGACTATTATCACTAAAACTAAACTTACTAAAAAGGGTTGTTGTTTCGTCTGTTTTTCCGTGTTCTGGCTGAAACAAAATTTCGTAGTCTGCTCCTATGCTATATTGGTTTAAATGCTTTTTTTGTGGATAGAAATAAAATTCTAGCTCTGGACTCATTCTGAATATATTGGTACGAGGAACGTAGCCAACTTGAGCATCATATCCTCCGCCAACGTATTGATGTAGCCATTCTGCTCGAACACTATTGACTTTATAATTTAGGTGAAGCCCATGTGTTCCTTTGAAGTCATCCGTTTCTGTTGGAGTGATAGCTTGATGATAATAAGCCTCTCCTGTCCAGACATTATCTGGTGATGCCAAATTGTAATCAACTCCAATAACTCGATTATAAGTATCATAGTTTGTTTCATCTACCTGAACGCTATCAGTATTGAAGGCTTGCTGATTAACGAATATTATCCCAATATTTGAACGTGTAAATACCTTACGTTGAAGCGCCGCTACGGTATAGTTAAGTCTAGGAATATTCATATTTGCATCTTCATTTGTTTGCATATTCAGTAAACCTATTCGACAATCTTTATTGAGTTTTCCACTAAGTCGCGCGCCATATTGAATGGGGTTTTGTATTAAGTTATCTGCACTATCTATCGCTATTCCTATTCGACGAGAGAAGAAAGGGCTATTTCTGCGAGAGCCAAAGCTGCTAAATAAATCGGCATTTTCAAGAAAGAACTGTCGTCGTTCAGGGAAAAAAATTTCAAATCGGCTTAAATCGGTTACTTGCCTATCTACTTCTACTTGCGAAAAATCTGGATTAACGGTTAAGTCTAAATTAAGACCTGAATTAATACCTATTTTTAAATCTGCTCCAATATCATAATGAAACTCAGGTGCTGCATTGACCTCTTCGTAATCTTGCGAATAAGAGCCTGTAGTGTAAGGAATTACAGTAACATTGCGACTAATTTTTTCTAATGGTTCGTCCCAATGCATATCTCCCATAAATGCTAGATTGAAAATCCATTGATTACGAGGAATTCTATTCCAAGTACTTCGTTCATTTATTTGAGTATCGAAACGATAAGAATTGAAACGCCATTTCTGGCTTCCTTTCTTAAATCGAATGGTCTTAAAAGGAATAGCTAATTCGCAAACCCAATAGCCATCATGTATCTTAGATTCTCCATACCATTGATTATCCCACGATTCTGAAAAATCTACTAATCTGCCGCCACCATTAGAGATAAGTGCTTCACGACGAACGCCATAGGGGTTCATCCCAAAAAGAAACGCATTCGTTTGGTCGTCAAAAGTATCAAAGAGAAAACTTATATTATCATTTCCTTCTGCCTGATAATCTCTTCTTAGCGATGGAATAATATAATCTTCATGTTTAGCATAGCATTTTGCTGCTACATAAAGGTATTCATCATCGTAAGTCATGTAGATTTCCGTTTCTAGTTCTGCTTGCATACTATCGGAAGGAAAATATTGCCAAAACTCGTTAGCGGTTGTACTCAGTTCCCAAGAACTTTCATTTAATACGCCGTCAATGCTAATAGTATTACTAGCACGCTTTATATGTAAAGATCGGTTTTGAGTGCTACCATGAAATGGTAAACACAAGACAAGACAGAGTGATAGGAATGTATTGCGTGCTGCTGCGTTCATTCTCCGTTAGTTTGATGTTTTTTTTGAAAATATTTAATCTATTTTCGATATAAAAAACTCAAATCATTTTAATTTTATTTGATAAAATTGAATATCTAATCGTTAAGTTTTAATAGAATAGACATAGCAACTGTTTGCGGTTTATCATAATAAACTTACATGTTATATGTAAGTAGAAATATGTCTTGTTACACTTTTGCGGTTGGGTTTATAATTGTGGAATGGTAATCTAATTATGCAATTATAATAAGGAAACATCTTGTTATTAAATGAGTGATGCAAATATATTTATTATTTATATAATATTGTATTTCGTCAATGTAATGTCTTATTATTCTAGTAATATTGGCTTTTTGTTACTTTAACATGATGAAACGTTGACTATTTAGGTTATTTGTTCAAGTAAAAATAACATTTGTATAGTTTTTTAGTTTTATATAATGGTACAATTAAAACTATAAGGGAAGTTATCTTTTTACTTTTTTTATCCTGACAATTATAGACACTTTCATAATTTTTTTAATTAAAACACTCTAATATATTAGCTATTTTTTTAGCTTCATTTTTGTTAAAATTAAAGTAGCAAATTT
>CAKZLT010000280.1 GCA_937127195.1 uncultured Saprospiraceae bacterium | reverse complement strand
CTTATTTTGATACAACAAGCTACACACAACATAGTGTTGGTTTTGGAACAGATATTCAACCATTACAAGGATTTTTATCTACACTTCCTGAAGGAACTCCATTTTATCAATCTATTGAGTTTATTCATGTAGAAGGAAACTTTGCCTTAATGATGTCACAAGGCTTTCCTGACCAAAACACAGGTTTAGCATCTGCATATTTTGATTTATTCAGATTAGAAAATGGTAAAATTGTAGAACATTGGGATGTAGTACAGGCAATACCAGACCAAGCAGATTGGGCAAATAGTAATGGAAAGTGGTAATTACTTTAAAAAAAAAAAATAAAGGCAAGGCTTTCAGATGAGAGCCTTGCCTATTTTGTGTCTAATATATACTGATTGTAACGTTTTGAAGTGATAGTGAAGAAAAAGTAGAATGGTGCAACTTATTTATTTTTCTTCACTAAATAAAAGCAACTTTTTCATATTTTTGATTTTTAGGGAATAGGCAAAAATATGAGCGCATCTCAAATTGTCGTATTTAGAAGAAGCGTAGCTTCGACACGTTTCTTCTTCATTTTATCCAAACGACAATTTGAGATGCGCCCCAAAAATATCTATCTTACAATATGTTCAATAAAATTCAAGAAGTTACTTTTAAGAAAGATTACGAAGAGGTTGGTTTTGAAATTCGTCATTTGAGTGATTTTTTTAACACGGTTCTTGTAGAACAAAGAAAGCAACCACATCGAGTAAAATTTTACGCTATCTTATTTATTACAGAAGGCAAAGGCGAACACTTAATTGATTTTAAAAAATATCCTTATCAGGAAAAAGACATTATATTTATTGGAAAAGACCAAGTTCATGCGTGGCAAAATATTGATGCGGTTAATGGTTTTGTCTTGTTTTTTACAGGAGATTTTCTGCATCAAAACCAAATCCAATTTAAAGACCTGTCTTATTCTTATCCTTATAATTCACTGATTTACAAACCTATCTTATCACTTCAAGAAGGTAAACAATATGATACTTTTCACGCTTTAGTCAAATATCTTTATCAAGAATATCATTCGCCAAATAGTCATGAACAACAAGAGATTTTACAATGTTTGTTGAGAACTTTTATTTTAAAAACAAAATCACAATCGCAATTCAAACATAAGAGTTTGGATATTCCATCAAGTGATAAAGCACTTTTTATTCAGTTTCAAAAAATATTAGATGAGAAATTAGCTGTTTCTCGTAATGCCAAAGATTATTGTGAATGGTTGAATATTTCTTATCAAAAACTAAATAAAATTTGTAAAACATTTACCAAAAAATCTATCAAAGGTTTTATTGATGAAACATTAATACTAAAGACGAAAAAAGAGCTTTCTAATAGAGGTATAACTATCAGTGAAGTAGCCTATCAGTTTGGGTTTGATGAAGTTACAAATTTTACAAAGTATTTTAAAAAACATACTAACTTATCTCCAAAGGTATTTAGGAATACTGTTTTCTAAACTAATACTATAAAGATTTACCAATATTTTAAAAGATTTACCTTTTCCAATATCAATAATCAAACGATGTTTGCATAACAAAAAATACATTTAATAATAGTGATAAAATATGTTTTAGGAATTATGTTTCTAATCTTTTAGCTTTTTTAACAAAAACTGTCAAAGAACCATCTTTTATTGCTAAATGAAATAATCTAAAATTTAAAAAAATGAGTAAAAAATTAGAATATGCTACTAACCTTTATTTAAAAGGTATTAGAGATGGAAATTATGAAGTCGTTCGAGAATATACAGGTGACCGATATACGCAGCACAGCACAGGTGTAAAAGATGGTGCTGATGGCTTTATTGAGTTTTTTAAGGATTTTGTGGTGCGTTGTCCTGTTCGAGATATTCGAGTAATTCGTACGATTGAAGATGGTAATTTTGTCTTTGTTCAAGTGTATCAAGACATTAATAATGGCGAAGGAAAATGGGTAACAACAGATTTATTTGATACCAATTCGGACGATGACAAAATCGTGGAACATTGGGATGTTATCGGAAAGTATGTTGAAAAAGAAGATACCGTTTCGGGTAATGATATGATTTTAGGTGATTTTGAAATCAAGGATTTAGACAAAACAGAAGAAAACAAAGCGTTGGTTCGTAGCTTCTTTGTAGATATTTTTCAAAATGCTAATCATGGTGCATTAGAAAAATACGTTTCTACCGAAACATGCATTCAACACAATCCAAATGTTCCAAATGGCATTGACGCAGTTAAACACTTCTTGGCAACACAAGATTTTAACTACGATTTTATTTTTAAAGTTATCGGTCAAGGGAATCATGTGGTCAGCTATTCCAAAGCCACTTTTAATGGAACAGAACTGGCTGTTTTTGACCTTTTCAGAATTGAGAATGGTAAAATCGTAGAACACTGGGACAACATGGAACCTATTCCAGCAAGGGATACATGGGCAAACACAGGAAAATTTTAAACTAAAGATGAAAAAAATAGCAATAGTAACAGGTGCGAACGGAGGAATAGGACAACACTATTCTCGTGAAATGTTAAATAGAGGTTATCATGTTGTTTTAGCTTGTCGAAGTAAAGCATCGGGCGAAAAGGTGTTAAAGCAGTTGAAGTCTGAATTTCCAAATGAAACCGTAGAACTACTGTTAGTTGATATGGGTGATTTAAAATCCATTAAACAATTCTCAAATACTGTGTTGTCAAAATATTCTCGTTTGGATGTTTTGGCGCACAATGCAGGTGTTTACTTTTTTGATAAAGAAAAGAGAACATCAAAGGATGGTATTGAACTGAACTTGGCGATTCATTTCATTGGCCCTTTTGCACTTACTGCTCAATTGTTTTCATTATTACAAAAAACACCCGATGCAAGAGTAGTTAGTATGTCTTCCTCCGAACATCGTGGAAATCCGATTGATGTCAATGATATTCAATCTGAAAAAGACTTTTCGGAAGTTGGTAATATGAAAGTGTATTCGAGGAGTAAATGGGCAATTTTGGCATTTACCGCAGAATTGAACCGTAGAATTCAAGCTAAAAATCTAAATATTCATGCTTTAGGAGCGCATCCTGGTGTATCTATTACGGGTATTCAACATGCAGGAAATCCTAATTTTTTGCAAAAAGGTGTGATTTGGGTGATTGGAAAATTCTTTGCAGGAAAACCTGAAGATGCAGCAAAACCTTTGATTATGGCATCGGTAGAAGGGCAAGGAGGTGAATTTTATGGCCCAACAGGCTTTAACGAATTCAAAGGAAAACCAGGCATTGTTCAACCTGATGAAGGTACTAAAAATCAAAAAATCGGTGCCACACTATGGAAAAAAGCAGAAAAGTTATCTAAGTTAACGTTTGATATTTGATGTTTGATTTGAGGTAAGAAGATGGTTTTAAGTTTTTGTTTTTTATTAAAAAATAATCCACTTGTTTCTGTTTCTCCAAATCCTACAACGCATCAAATTACGATTAGAATTGAAAAAGAAATGACTATGGGAAACATCAAATACATGAAAATTTTAGTTTGTAGGCATCTTGTAGGTCTGAAAAATTAAAATTTACCTAAAAATATTGGATTTTTACAGTCATAATCTATTAATATACAAGCATCAAATATCAGGAATATTTGATGCTTATTTTTTTTAAAGAACAAGACTAATGAACAAATTATTATCACTCGTATTAATTTTTACACTTTTTAGTGCAACTGCCTTTGGACAATTATATAAAGACATGATGAATGATATGTCTGTTAATTTCTATGAAGTTGTTGGAGAAGCAGAACGATATTTTGAAAATATTGATAAAGGAGCTAAAGGCTCAGGTTGGAAAAATTTTGAGCGTTGGAGAGTAGAGAACGAATTCAAATATTATCCAACAGGAGACCGAAGTCAAACTGACCCGTATTTTGTTGCGAAACAATACGAAATCTTTAAACGTAATAATCCAAATGGCGCACAACGAAATCTATATCCAACTGGTTGGGAAGAGTTAGGGCCAAATATTGTAGGCGAAATCACAGGACATCATTCGGCTGGTTTAGGTCGAGTGGAAGCATTTTATATTGATGCAAGCAATACAAATAAAATGTATTTGGGTTCGAGAAGCGGTGGATTTTGGAAAACAACTGATGGCGGAACGACTTGGACAGGCACAACTGATGCTTTAGTTGCATCAGGTGTAAATGCAATTACAGCATCACCGACTAATTCTGACAATGTATTAATTAATGTTCAAAATAGTTCAAACGGAACAACACATGGGATTTATAACTCAACTGATGGTGGTAGTGTTTGGTCTCAAACGCCTTTTAATCCAACTAACTTAGGTTGGGGCGGATTGGGAACGAATAGTGAAATTTCTAAAATAGCATATCATCCAACGATTGCAAATTTGATTTTTATCGGTAGTAGTGAAGGCTTATTTCGTTCTGCTGATAATTTAGCAACTTGGACAACTCCTATTTCTACAAATAATTTTACGGACATTGCTTTTCATCCAACTAATCCAAATATTGTTTATGCTTATGCAGAAGATAATCCAAATGTTGTTTATGTTTCTACGGATATTGGTGCGACATTTACAACTGTTGCTCTAACAGGAAATGCAGGCGAAGTAGGCTTTATTACAGTAAGTGCTTCTTGCCCAAACTGCGTTTATTTTGGTTCAAAAAATGGAATTTGGAAATCAACGAATAGTGGTACGTCTTTCTCCTTTGTCAACAATCCAGACCAAAAACACCAAGGTTTTGCAGTTAGTGATTTAGATGATGATAATATCATGATGGGCTATGTCGATGCTTTTTTTAGTACGGATGGCGGAATGAATTTCAACCAAATAACTTATTGGTCATTAAGCAGTACAAATGGTTCAGGCAATGGACATCAAGAAAGCTATAATACAAGTACGAATTATATTCATGCCGATTTGCGTGCTGCGGAGTGTATCAATGGCGTGTTTTATGCAGCTACGGATGGTTTTTTAGTAAAAAGTACGGACAATGGCGTGACTTGGGAAATATTAAGTGAAGGAACAGCTATTCGAGAAAACTATAATTTAGGTATAAGTCAATCCAATCATTACCGCACAATCTGTGGCTCACAAGACAATGGAACAAGTATTAAACATCAATCAAAATGGATTGAATTGGCAGGTGGTGACGGAATGGAAGCGTTAATTCATCCGTTGAATGATGATTGGATGATGAGCAGTCATCAATACGGTTCTCGTCGAGTAATTAAAGATGGTGGCTATACTTCTTCGGGTATAACACCTCCTGATGGTAAAGGATATTGGATTGCTCCGCTGATGTATAATCCGAATAATCACATGCAAGTTTATCATTTTTCGGATACAGTTCATCGCTCAGATGATTTTGGTGAAAATTGGGTAAAGTTAGGCGAACCATCATTTTCAGGAGATGTAAAATTTGCAGCTATTGCTGAAAATAATTCGGACATCATCGTTGTTTCCCGAGGTAAATATATTGAACTTTCGACAGATGGAGGTCTAACTTTTACAGATATTAAAGGAACATTGCCCGACTACTCGATTACTGATGTCGTGTTTGACCCGAATGATGATAATACGATTGTAGTAACTTATGCTCGTTATCTAAATGATAATTCAAAAGTTTATATCTCACACGACCAAGGTACAACGTGGACAAGTATTACCTACAATTTAGGTAATATTCCTGTTCGTTCAGCAATTATTGACCATACTTCGGCTTCTACTATTTATCTTGGAACAGAAATCGGTGTTTACAAAAAAGCAATGGCTGACAACACTTGGACATTATACAGCCAGAATTTACCAAATATGGCAATCAGAGAATTGGACATCATGTATGGTACAAATACAATTCGAGCAGCAACGTGGGGCAGAGGTCTTTGGCAATATACACTAGATGGGCGTGCGGATTATCCTCTGATTATGACAACAAAAATTACACACACACCAACTTTAGAATTACCATTAGAAAATATTGACCAATATGTGACTTCTACCATTGATTATAGTGGAACATTGACCAATGTTTATGTAAAATGGTCAGTAGGTTCGCCAACTTTTGGTAATACGATTGCTATGACGAATACTTCTGGCAATGAATGGAAATCAAGTAGTCCATTACCGAATCAAGTTGCTGGAACAAAGTTGTTTTTTAAAGTATTTGCGGTTGGTAGCAATAGTGATATAACTGAAACGTACAAATTTATGTACGAAACTTACCCTTTGGAAACAAGTCCTTGTTCTGATATTACAAGCGGAAGTAATGATGTCGAGCAAAATAGAGCAAATGGCGTGATAACGACTTCGAGTTCTGATTTGGAGTTATGTAGAGATGGTTCGAAGTCACAATACGTTGGGCTTCGTTTTGAAAATTTGAATATTCCACAAGGTGCTATTATTAATAATGCTTATATCAAATTCAGAGCAGATGAAACTGATGCGACCGATTTAGAGATTTATATTATTGGTGAAAATGTAGATAATTCGGAAGAATGGCAAAAAGATACACCTTTCGATGTTTCTACTCGTAATCCGACCTCGAACATTATCACTTGGTCACACAATAGTTCTACGGCTTGGACAGCAGGAACAACAATTGACCAAACGCCTGATTTGAAATTATTGGTTCAAGAAATTGTTAACCGTTCTGGTTGGGATTTGGGTCATGCGATGTCGTTTATTTTTTATGATGATGGAACAGAAACCGATGAACGTGTTGCGGATTCTAAAAATGGTGGTTATGCATCAAGTTTATGTATTGAGTTTTCAATGACTGCACTTCCAGTTGAGTTGGTTGATTTTAGTGCAAAAGCAGTTAATAACCAATACGTTAATCTTGAATGGCAAACCGTTTCGGAAGTTAATAATGGTTTTTTTACCATTGAACGCTCAAAAGATGGAAAGGAATGGGAACAAATTGCAACTATTGAAGGCGCAGGAAATTCTACATCAACAATAGATTATTCAGCAATTGACCCAAATCCTTATATTGGAAAATCTTATTATCGTTTGAAACAAACGGATTTTGATAAAAAATTCACCTATTCTGATATTCAAACCGTAATAATTGAAAAACAGGAAAAATCAACGATTAGCGTTTTTCCAAATCCAACTAAAAATCAAATTACGATTATTGGAGCAGAAACGGAATTAGAAAATATTAAAATCTATAATGTTTTTGGTCAAGAAGTAATGGTAAAAATACTGACAAAAAATTCAAATAATGTCATTGTTGATATGTCAAATTTGAGTGCAGGTGTTTACTATGTTATTGCTAATAATAGTGTAAATAAGGTATTGAAGCAATAGGATTGATTGTGATGAAAATCTAATTATTTAATGTTTCGTAGCGCTACGAAACATTAAATAACTTTTGAAACAGTGTATTAGTGATGAAGATTAAATAAAGTTACATATTTAATCTCCAAAATCATTTAGGAATACCATTTTCTAAAGTAGAACTATAAAGATTTACCTTTCTTATTGATTCATAATCAAACGATTTTTGCATAACAAAAAATACGTTTATGATAGTGATAAAAAATAATTAGAAACGATGAAGTCGTTCAAAAATATACAAGCGACCGATATACGCAACACAGATATAAAAGATGGTACTGATGGCTTTTTTTAGGTAAAAGTGCTTTGATATAACCTCAAATTAGTAACGACTTTCGTTTATAAAACTTTCACTATTCTGGTATGAAACTTTCCTTTTTTTTGAAAAATAATTACATTCGTTTTATTGAATAAAATGACTTTTTTAGGAAATAAGGAAAGATTAAATTAGTAATAATGAAAACAAATCAAGCGGCAACGTTTCAATTTATACAAAGTTTGGGTATTAATTTTCAAGATAATAGTTTTGAAAATATGCGCAAAATAGCACGAAATCTAGGCGCGCATTACAAAAATGGTAGCACATATTTTGGGTTTTGGTTACCTGAATTGGTTGAAAATCAGATAGAAGATAACCAAATCAAACTCGAAATATTAAGACCAACAGCAAATATTGATTGGAAAGTAAATCATCAAACGCTTAATTTTGAAGTTTTTGATTGTGAAGTTATTAGAAAAGAAGCTTTCGCCTTTGCAGTAATTGACACTGTAAAAGCAGGAACTGAAACAATAACGGGTGATTTTTATAATATAAAATATACCAATAAAAACGGCGAAGTCAAACGTATTTTTGACCCATTATCTTACTCCATTCCTTTTGGAGCATTCGCGCCTGCGGAGATTTACGATATGGATTTGATGTTTGAAAATCGTAAAGACAAAGCACATTTTGAAGCCTTTGAAGCGAATAAACGCCTTTCTGGACCTGTCAATATTTTACAATTACATCCACATACAGCTACTGAAACGGGAACTTTGAGTGGACTTTCGGAAGTTTTTGAAGGCATTTCTAGTAAAAATAGAGTAGGAGAGAAGCTAACAAAAGCAGAAAAAGCGTTCGCTAATTATGATGGTGTGCAACTGTTGCCCGTTATGCCGCAAATTGACATTGAAAGTGGTGAGCCATTTTTTAAAATAAAAAACATCGATAACGGTGTCGCAACGGTAGAATTAACGAGACATTACATTCAAGATTGGGGATATGACATTGTAATTGCGGCAGCTTCGGCAATCAATCCGAGTCTTTTGGCGACCAAGCGACCAAATGAGCTTTTGGAATTGGTCGAGACCTTGCACAACTTTCAACCACAACCCAAAAAGGTAATTTTAGACATCGTTTATGGACATTCTGATAATCAGGCGCAATTGATTTTGAACAAGCATTTTTTCTTGGGAGGAGGAATGTATGGTCAAGAAATGAACGTTCAACAACCTGTTGTTCGTGCGATTATGTTGGAAAGTCAGCGTCGAATTGGGAATTATGGCGTTGATGGTTTTCGAGTAGATGCTGCACAAGATATTGTTTATCATGATGAAAATGGTCAAACTCAATACGATAACGAATATTTGGGGTTGATGAACGAATTGGAATATGAAGTGGCTGGCGTTTCGTATAAAATGTGGATGGTTTTTGAAGATGGTCGCCCGTGGCCTCAAACGGATTGGAATATTGCGACGACTTATCGCAACGTTCACGAAATGTATCCGAACGCGCTACAATGGGGACCTTTGACCTTTGTCAATAATAAACCTTTGATTTTTGGTTTTTGGATGGAACGCTTTTGGCGCGTCAATCAGATTGCTAGAATGGGCGAAGTTTGGGTAACGGGTGGTTCTAATCATGATACCTACCGAGGCTTGGCGCAATTGCCACCGCACTCGACGAATTATAATTCATATTTAGGCGAAAACCTGCGCGAAGTAGCTTTCAAAGCATATAATAATCCAGCAGCTCGTTTGCTTGACCATGCGTTTTTACCAGGTGTTCCGATGGAATTTATTAATACTTCGACGGATACTCCGTGGGGATTTTTAAGAAATACAGATGCACATTGGGGCGTGAAGGTCATGGCGCAAGAACGTTATTTCTTTGATTGGTTCGTTGATGCTGATTTGTATAAAAATGCAGAATCATTCCAACGACTAAAGGCGTTTGGTTATCAAGGATTGAATGCTTTGATGGCATTCAAAAACGCGTTGAGTCAGTTGGTGGAATTGACGGATTATGATTTTGATAAAATGGTGAAAGGGTTTCAACTCTTTGAAGGACAGTTTTATTTGCCAACTTCCGAGAAAGAACTCAAAGCGATTGCGAAAGCATATATGGAAGATGCTTATGATTTTTGTAATGTATCGAAGCATATTGAAAATGCCGCTGAATCAATGATTGACTTCAATTATGAAGTAAGACAATTCAGGATGAATATTCCTGCATTGAGTCAAAATTTAACCGAAAAAGATACTTTCAGTTACTGGCACAGCCCGAATGGCGCGGTTATATATTATGGTCATCGAACGATTGGAACGGTTTCTATTTTAATTATTGCCAATATGGAAGGCGCAACAACGGATGTTCCTTTGAATGTGTTGGATTTGGGAATTAGTGATTTTTCTGATTATCAGTTAGTATTGAAAACACCAACTACGACGATTAAAAAATTAGATAATATTCGATTGGCGGATAGTGGTGGTGTGGTGTTCTTGAAGTTAGCAAAACTGAATAAACGTAAAAAAGATAATTGAAACAATTGCCTTAATCTATTAAAAGCTGTAACTTTAGTTCATATCAATTTTGATTAAATATAGAACAAAATATAATGCTCGGAAATTTAGACAATGGAGTAATTTTCAAAAAGGCTTTTACTAATAAAATAGTATTCAAAGCTTTTGTTAAAGATATACTTGGTATTGATGTAAATATTGATAAGATTGAAACTGAAAAAAAGTTTAATCCAAAGATTGGATATATAGATTTTGAATTGGATATTTTTGCTGAGACCATCGACAAAAGGATAGCCATTGAAATTCAAAGAGTTGAATATGACCATCAT